>CAYHCX010000007.1:2360-10767 GCA_964355095.1 uncultured Acidobacterium sp. | reverse complement strand
TGCACTGCAAGACCTGCGACATCATGGACCCCTACGCGGCCATCACGTGGGTGGCTCCTGAAGGCGGCGAAGGCCCTTCCTACGACGGCATGTGACCGACATTCCAGACTGGCGGCAATCGAAGCGAAAGCGCGCTGAAGTCGCCGCGATCGCCACGCTGGGGTACCCAGTCGTGCGCGCGCTGTGCTCGACGTGGACCTGGAAGGTCACCGGCGCCGAGCACGTCGAGGCCATCACCAAGGCCGGTCACCAACCGATCCTCGCCCTCTGGCACGGGCGCATTCTCGCCGCCACTCCTTACTTTCAACGCCGCGGCATCGTCGCCATGGCCAGCGAGAACTTCGACGGCGAGTGGATTGCGCGGCTGCTCGGTAAGTTCGGCTACGGCGCCGCCCGCGGCTCCACCTCCCGGGGCGGTCCTGCGGCGCTCAGGCGGCTCGTAAGGGACGTGAAGGCCCACGGGGTGGCATTCACCCTGGATGGACCACGCGGACCCGCGGAAGTGGCTCAGCCGGGCGCGGTGTGGCTGGCCAGGGCCACCGGCCAGCCGTTGCTGCCGTTCCATTCCGAGGCGGCGTCGAGTTGGACGCTTAGGAGCTGGGATCGCACGCAGATCCCCAAACCGTTCACGACCGTGGCCCTGGCGATCCGCCAGCCGATCTACGTGCCGAGAGACGCGAACGACGATGCGCTGGAAGCGTACCGGCATGAGCTGGAGGCCGCCCTCGCAGCAGCACGGTTGGAGTGCCAGAGGCAGTTGGCCTAGCGACCGCCCGATCGGGGATTGACGGGCCGCAGACTGGTCCCGCCATAGCGCGGCGCGCGACGGCGGATTTCGCAGATTCACGCAGATGCGAGGCGGCCCGACGCGGAGCTTCGTTCCCGCGGACCGGGCAGGCCGGTTGGGAGAGCACCAACCGGCCTGCGTCGGGCCGCCATGTCTTGTGTCACTGCGGCGGTCGCCTGGTTTCTGCAATCGGTGACTAATCTGTGTCTAATCTGTGGCCTGTCTTTGACTAACCTATAGGCATGCCGCTCGTTCTCGTCAGCTCGCCCCGGTTTGTCGATCACGTGACTCCAGCGGGACACCCGGAACGGCCAGAACGCGCCGAGACGATCGAGGCTGTGGCCGCTCGATTTCGTGAGGGCGGCGGAACGGTGCTCGAACCGCGGATGGCGTCCGACGATGACCTCGCGCGGGTGCACACGCGCGAATACATTGCGAGCATCGTCGCCACGCGCGGGCGCGCCACGATGATCGATGAAGACACGTTCACCTCGCCGGATTCCGACGACATCGCCCGGCTGGCCGCCGGAGCGGTGCTCACCGCGGTGGACCATGTGCTCGATGGCGCACCTGGTTCGCGCGCCATCGCCCTGGTGCGGCCGCCCGGGCATCATGCCGAGGCCGGCAAGGCCATGGGCTTCTGCCTGTACAACAACATCGCCGTGGGCGCCGCCTACGCCCGCTCGCGCGGCCTGTCGCGGGTGGCCATTGTCGATTACGACGTCCATCACGGCAACGGCACGCAAGCGATGTTCTACGAGGACCCGAGTGTGCTGTTTGTGTCGTCGCATCAATACCCGTTCTGGCCGGGCACTGGCGCCGCCGACGAAACAGGGCGTGGAGCCGGCGAGGGGTTCACCCTGAACGTTCCCCTCGCCATTGGCGACAGGGACGAAGTCATCGAACGCAAGTATGCGCAGACCGTGCTGCCGCGGTTGCGGGAGTTCAAGCCGGAACTGCTGATGATCTCGGCCGGCTTCGACGCCCACGAGATGGATCCCCTGGGCCAGCTGCGGATGACCACTGCGGGCTTCGGCCGCCTCACCACGGCGTTGATCGACGTGGCAGTCGACGTCTGCGAGGGGAAGGTGGTGCTGGTGACCGAGGGTGGTTACGACCTGCGCGCCCTGTCGGACTGCCTGGATGCGGTGATTGCCGTCTGCCGCTGATCACGTACACGCCACGGAAGCACGGAAACACGGAGCCAGGTTTCAAAAATGGGCCCGACCGCATTTCCCAAAGAAGTTCCGTGCCTTCCGTGTTTCCGTGGCCCGTACGTTATTCTTAATGGATCACCGTGGCCGAATATCATCCGCAAGACCTCGACAGGAAATGGCAGAAGCACTGGGCCGACACCCAGGCGTTTGAAGTCACCGAAGACCCGTCGAAGCCGAAGTTCTACTGCCTCGAGATGTTCGCCTACCCTTCGGGGCATGCGCACGTCGGGCACGTCCGCAACTACATCATCGGCGACGTCGTCTCGAGGTTGAAGCGGCTGCAGGGCTTCAACGTGCTGCACCCGTTCGGGTGGGACGCGTTCGGCCTGCCGGCGGAAAACGCCGCGATCAAGAACGGCATCCATCCCGAGACCTCGACGCTCGGCAACATCAGTCACATGAAGGGCCAGTTGCAGCGCCTGGGCATCAGCTACGCGTGGGGACGCGAGCTGACGACCTGTCTGCCCGAGTACTACCGCTGGAACCAGTGGCTGTTCACGCGGATGTTCGAGAAGGGCCTGGCCTATCGCCGCCGCTCGACCGTGAACTGGTGCCCGGTCGACAACACCGTGCTGGCCAACGAGCAGGTGGTGGACGGCGCCTGCTGGCGCTGCGGCACTGCCGTGACGCAGAAGGATCTCGAGCAGTGGTTCTTCCGCATCACCGCCTACGCTGACGACCTGTTGCACGCCGCCGAGGGGCTGTCGAAGTGGCCCGAAAAGGTCCTGACCATGCAGCGGAACTGGATCGGGCGGTCGGAAGGCGCCACGGTCAGGTTCCCGATCCAGGGTGAGGACGCGTTCATCGAGGTGTTCACGACGCGCATCGACACCATCCACGGCGCCACCTTCGTGATGCTGGCGCCCGAGCACGCGCTGGTCACGTCGTTCGCCAGGGAATCGGCGGACGAAAAGGCATTCACGGCGAAGGCGCAGCGCTTTCGGGCGCAGGACCGCGCCGGCCGGATGACCGGCGAGGTCGCGAAGGAGGGGTTCTTCACCGGCCGCTTTGCCATCAACCCGTTCACCCGCAAGCCGGTGCCGATTTGGGTCGCCAACTACGTTCTGGGCGAATACGGCACTGGCGCCGTGATGGCGGTGCCTGCCCACGACGAGCGCGACCTGGACTTTGCCACCAAGTACGGGCTGCCGATTGTCCGCGTGGTGAACGACGATGATGTCTTGATCGACTCAGGCCCGTACAACGGGATGCCCGCGGACGAGGCTCGTCGTCAGATCACCGCCGAAGCGGAAGAGCGCGGCATCGGCCGGGGCACTGTGCAGTTCCGGCTGAAGGATTGGGGCATCTCGCGCCAGCGCTACTGGGGCACGCCCATTCCGATGATCCATTGTTCGGTGGACGGCGTGGTGCCGGTTCCGGACGATCAGCTCCCGGTGATGCTGCCCACGATCACCGAGTTCACCGGCCGCGGCGACTCGCCGCTGGCCAGCGTGCCGGAATTCGTGAACGTGAAGTGCCCGAAGTGCGGTGGCCCGGCCCGGCGCGAAACCGACACCATGGACACCTTCGTCGATTCGTCCTGGTACTTCTACCGGTTCGCCGACGCGCACAACGACCAGATGCCCTTCGACCCGAAGAAGGTGGCTTACTGGTGCCCGGTGGACTTCTATAGCGGCGGCGTCGAGCACGCCATTCTGCACCTGATCTACTCGCGGTTCTTCGCGCGCGTGTTCCACGACCTCGGCATGGTCGAACACACCGAGCCGTTCACGCACCTGCTGACGCAGGGCATGGTGCTGAAAGACGGCGCCGTGATGTCGAAGTCCAAGGGCAACGTCGTCGATCCGGACTCGATGATCGAGAAGTACGGCTCCGACGCGCTGCGCCTCTACGTGATGTTCGTGGCGCCGCCGGAGAAGGAAGTAGAGTGGAGCGACTCGGGCCTGGAAGGCAGCTTCCGCTTCCTGGCGCGCGTGTGGCGCGCTGCCGATCAGTGGCGCGACGAGGCGGTCGCCGCCGGCGGCGGCATCGATCACGCGAGCCTCACCGCCGCCGAACGCGGCCTGCGCCGGAAGACCCACGACACGATTCGCCGCGTTACCCAGGATATCGACGTCCGCCAGCAGATGAACACCGCGGTGTCGGCGATGATGGAACTGGTCAACGAGCTCTACCTGTTCACCGATAAAGGTGAGCGGTCGGCGCAGGCTGCCAGGGTCGCCCGCGAGGCGATCGAGGCGCTGATCGTGATGCTGTCGCCGTTCGCGCCGCACACGATGGAAGAGCTCTGGCAGAGGTACGGCCATGCCGACGGATTGGCGGCCGCACACTGGCCGTCGTTCGACGCTGGCGTGGCGAAGGCCGAGGAGCTGGAGATCCCCGTGCAGGTCAACGGCAAGCTGCGCGGGCGCGTGACCGCGGCGCCCGACATCGGCGACCGGGACCTCGAGGCTCTGGCGCTGGCCGATCCACACGTGCGGGCGCACCTCGCCGGCAAGACGATCAAGAAGGTCGTGATTGCCAAGGGTCGCCTGGTCTCGATTGTTGTGGCCTAATAGCCAGAGATGAATACCACCAGGCGACAGATGCTGCGAGCGCTGCCGGTGCTGGCCGCCGGGGTCGGCGCCGCGTCCTGCGGCTACGCGTTAGCCGGGCGCGGCTCGTTCCTGCCGGCCTACATCCGCACGCTCGGCATCCCGATGTTCGGCAACACCACGCCGTTCCCGACCATCGAGCAGACCTTCACGCAGAAGGTGCGTGAGGAGTTCCAGGCCAGCGGCCGTTACACCGTGACGCCCACCGACGCCGGCGCCGACGGCATAGTGCGAGGCGAGATCCAGTCGGTGTCGAGCCAGCCGGTGGGCCTCAACGACGCCCAGTTGGCCTCACGCTACCGCTTCACGGTGGTCGTGAAGGTCGCCTTCGAGGATGTGAAGCAGCAGAAGACGCTGTGGGAAAACCCGGCCCTGGCGTTCTCGGATGAGTACGACCTGGCCAACCCCGCCGCCGGCGGCGTGGACGTGGCCGCCTTCGCCGGCAACGACCGGGCGGCGTTCGATCGCATGGCCACCGACTTTGCCAAGTCGGTCGTCAGCGCCATCCTGGAAGCGTTTTGACCCTTCGACTCGCGCTTGTCGACGTTCGTCGCCAATCGCTCGCTCAGGGCGGGCCCTGTGCATTCGTCGACACACTTCGCCAATCGCTCGCTCAGGGCGGGCCCTGTGCATTCGTCGACACACTTCGCCGATCGCGCGCTCAGGGCGGGCCCTGTGCATTCGTCGACACACTTCGCCGATCGCGCGCTCAGGGCGGGGGCGGCTGAGTCATGTCAACAGTGGCTGACGTCCGCAAGCAGATCAAGTCCGGCAAGACGGCTCCGCTCTATCTGCTCGAAGGCGACGACCTGCAGTCGCGCCACGACCTCGCGCTGGAGTTTGCCGGCGTCGTCGACGAGGGCCTGCACGCCTTCAACGTCGAGAGCCTGTACGCCAACGAAGCCGGCAACGCCCCGGGCCGCGACGCCCTGATCGGCGCCATCCTCGCCACCGCGCGGACGCTGCCGATGATGTCGCCGCGGCGGGTCATCATCATCCACGAGGCCGAACGCCTGCTGGCGCCCAAGCGCGGCAAGGACGAAGACGAGTCGCAGGGCGACCTGGACCCGGTCAAGAAGGGCAAGCGCGGCTCGACGCCGGTGGAGGAGCTCGAGGCGTACTTCGAGAAGCCCGAGCCGATGACCACCCTGGTGTTCGTGGCCGGCGGGCTGGACGCCAATCGCCGCCTGGTCAAGATCCTGCGGAAGCGCGCCGATTGCGTGGATTGCGGATCGCTCGAGACCGCGCGCGACGCGGAGCAGTGGATTCAGAAGCGCCTGGACAAGGACGAACTGACCATCGAGCCCAAGGCGCTCCAACTCCTGCTGGCGACGACCGGACTCAGCCTCGGCCGCATTCGCGCGGAAGTGGAGAAGCTGGTGCTCTACGCGGCAGGGGAGTCGGCCATCACCGCCAACCACGTGCGCGACCTGGTGATGCCGCAGAACGAGCCGGGTGAGGATTTCGCGCTCGGCAAGGCCATCTGGAACGCGGATGCGGCCGGCGCGTTGCGGGAGATCGCCGCGCAGATCGACGCCGGCGCCCAGCCGCCGATGATCCTCGGACAGATCCGCGCCGCGGCCATCCGCCTGCGGCCCGACACGCGCGTGAAGCACAGCCTCGACGCCGTGTTCCGCACCGACCTGGCCATCAAGTCGTCGTCGGGCGCGCCAAGGTTTCTCCTGGAGCGTCTGGTCGTGGAGATTTGCGGCAGGTAGGCGAGGCGGCACTGAAGTGCCGCCCTCCTGGCACTACTTGGTGATGCGCGCGGAGACCCGCGACTTCAGCCTGGAGGCGGTGTTGCGGTGGATGATGCCCTTGGTGGCCATCTTGTCCACGAGCGACTGCAACCCCTTGACGGCGGCCTTCGCCGCGTCCATGTTCTTGTCGTCGAGCGACTTGCGGATGGCCTTGAGGCCCGTGCGCAGCTTCGAGCGCAACTCCCGGTTGTGCTCACGACGCTTGATGTTCTGCCGATTGGCCTTCAGGGCCGACTTGTTTCTCTTCGCCACGTCTCTAGAACCTCGATGTCAGTAGGATGCCGAACACGCAATCATAGCACGCACTTGGCAGGTGGGGCGCCCTTCATGGGGCGCCGGCCCAAGGACGGCAAGGCGGCGGGCCTGCCGCGCCGTAGCCCCGTCAGGGGCGAAGGCGGGAATTGACGACCTCGTAGGCGCCCGACTCCGGGCGCTTGTTCGAGTAGCGGGTCACCGGCTTGCCGCTCACCAGCTCCATCCACTTATAGATGGCGTTGGGCGGCGCCGCCGGGGCCGCGTTGGTGATCTTCTGGACGTAGTTGCGGGTTTCCTTGAAGGGCGGCACGGCGCCGTACTTCTCCACGTTGCCCATGCCCGCGTTGTAGGCCGCCAGCGCCAGTTCCACCTTGTGATCGTAGCGAACCAGCAGGCGCTTCAGGTAGGTCACGCCGCCGCGGATGTTCTGGTCGGGCTCGAACGGATTGCTCACGCCCAGTTCCAGGGCAGTGGCGGGCATCAACTGCATCAGGCCCATCGCACCCTTGGTCGAGACGGCCGTGGGGTTGAAGGCCGATTCCACCTGAATGACGGCCCGGACCAGGTCCGCCGACACGCCGATGCGGCGGGAATGTTCGTTGATGGAGTCGTCGAAGCGCGCGCTCTTCACGCTGGGCACCAGCGGCTTGGTGGCGCGTACGGTGGTGGCTCCGGATACCGCGTAGGTGTTCATCTTGCCTTTGTCCACGCGCGGCTGATCCGACAGCACGAGCTTTCCGTCGGTGTCGCGCCAGGTGTAGATCTGGGCGGCCGCGGGCGAAGCCAGTCCGACGGTCAGGGCGAGGAGCAGAAGGCTGCGCATCAAGGATCTTCAGTGTACCTTATCGGCGCTATTGACCCGGGGGCTCAGGCGAGGAGTTTCTCGACCAGTAGCCTGGCTTCCTTGAGCAAATCCATAATCTTCGCCGGTTCTTTGCCCCCGGCCTCCGCGAAGTCCGGGCGGCCACCGCCGCCGCCCCCGACGATGGGGGCGAGCTGCTTGAGGAGCTGGCCGGCTGGCGCCTTCTTGGCCAGGTCAGGCGTGACCGAAGCGATCAGCGACACCTTGCCGTCGGGCATGGCCGCGGCCAGCACGATCACGCCGCTCTTGAGACGGGATTTGAGGGTGTCGGCGAGCGCGCGGAGCGACTCCTTGTCCACGTCCTTCACCTCGCGCGCGATGAACGTGGCGCCCGCGATCTCGACCTTGTCCTCATCCGCGGCGCCGCTGCCGCCGGATCCGCCAAGGGCCAGCCTGGTCTTGAGCTGCTGCACTTCTTTTTGCGCCTTGCCGGCCAGGGCCTGCTGGTGCCGGACCCAGTCAACTAGGCCTCCGCGCCTGGCGCCGGACTCGGCGGCAATGGCCTTGGTCTCGGCGAGCGCGCTGCGCGCGAGGTCGAGGGCGCCGAGGCCCGTCACCGCCTCGACGCGGCGCACGCCCGCGGCCACGCCCGACTCGTCGGTGACCAGCAGCGACCCGATGTCTCCGGTCGCGCGCACGTGGGTGCCGCCGCAGAGTTCCGTGCTGAAGGCGCCGTCGCCGACCGCCACGACCCGGACCTTGTCGCCGTATTTCTCGCCGAACAGCGCCATGGCTCCCGCCGCAATGGCCTCCTGCGTGTCCCTGACGGCGGTGTTCACCGGGTCGTTCTTCACGATGGCCGCGTTCACCAGCCGCTCGACCTCCACCAGCTGCGCCGGTGTCACGGCGGAGAAGTGGACGAAGTCGAACCGCAGGCGATCGGGGGCCACGAGTGAACCGGCCTGCTTCACGTGCGGGCCGAGCACCTTACGGAGCGCCGCGTGCAGCAGGTGCGTGGCGGTGTGGTTGCG
>CAYHCX010000007.1:0-2260 GCA_964355095.1 uncultured Acidobacterium sp. | reverse complement strand
CGCGCCTTCACACGCTGGCCTTCCATGGCGGCGTCGAACCCTTCGGCGTCGAACCGCAGCCCCTGGTTGCCGGCCAGGTCTTCGATGAAGTCTCGCGGCAGGCCGAAGGTGTCGTAAAGCTTGAAGGCCTCGTCGCCCGGGACCACCTTGGTGGTCTTGGCCGCGCGCTCGAGGACGTCCTCGAGGCGGGGGAGCCCGCCCGTGAGCACGGCGTCGAACCGTTCCTCTTCGCTCTTGATCACCCGCACCACGGCGTCGCGCCCGGCCTTCAACTCGGGATAGGCGTCGCCCATCTCGCGCACGACGACGTCGGCGAGGGAGAACAGAAACGGCTCGTGCATGCCGAGCTTGCGCCCGTGCCGCATGGCGCGGCGCATGATCTTGCGCAGCACGTAGCCGCGCCATTCGTTCGACGGCACCACGCCGTCGGCAATCAGGAACGTGGCGGCGCGGGCGTGGTCGGCGACCACGCGCATCGAGACGTCGCTGGGCGACATCGACTGGCCGTAGTGATGCCCGGACCTCTTGCCGATGGCGGTGAGCAGCGGCATGAACAGCGGCGTGTCGTAGTTCGACATGCTGCCCTGCATGACGGCCGAGATGCGCTCGAGGCCCATGCCGGTGTCGATCGACGGCGCCGGCAGGGGCGTCAGCGTGCCCTGGTCGTCGCGTTCGAACTCCATGAACACGTTGTTCCAGATCTCGACGAAGCGCTCGCTCCCGCCCTCGACGTCTTCGACGAAGCGGCCGGTGCCGGGGACCGTGGCGCCGCGGTCGACGTAGATCTCGGAGCAGCGTCCGCAGGGGCCGGTGTCGCCCATGGCCCAGAAGTTGTCGGCCATGCCGAGCTCGCCGATGTGGTCGGCCGGCACGAAGTCGAGCCAGCGCTGGCGGGCCTCCTCGTCACGCGGAATGCCGGGCGCGCCTTTGAACACGGTCACATACAGCGTGGCCGGGTCGAGCTTCCATTCCTTGGTCAGCAGGTTCCAGGCCAGCTCGATGGCGTCGTGCTTGAAGTAGTCGCCGAACGAGAAGTTGCCGAGCATCTCGAAGAAGGTGTGGTGCCGGAGCGAGGGGCCGACGTTGTCGAGGTCGTTGTGCTTGCCGCTGACGCGCATGCACTTCTGCGACGAGGCGGCGCGCGTGTAATCACGCTTCTCGCGGCCGAGAAACACGTCCTTGAACTGGTTCATGCCGGCGTTGGTGAACAGCAGCGTGGGGTCGTCGCCCGGGAGCAGGGGGCTGCTCGGTACTGCGCGGTGGCCGTGTTTCTCGAAGTAATTCAGGAAGGAAGTGCGAATCTCGGCCGGATGCATCTATCTATTGTAAGCCCCGCAAGCGCTTCATGATGGCTTCGAGCGAGAACCCCTGAGCGGCGAGGCCGCGCACGATGCGGGCGCGGGCGTTCTGGTCGAGGTCTTTCGGATCCTGGCCGCGGAGGCGCCGGGCGAAGGCGCGGTCGAGCAGGGCGCCCTCGTCCACCTCCTCGAAGACCTCGTTGACGGCGGCTTCCGCGACCTCGCCGGCGATGCCGAGCGTCCGCAGCTTCTGCAGGACCCGGGCGCGGCCGCGGTGGCGGATGGTGCTTTCGATGCGTGCCGCGGCCAGGGCCACGCGCCGGTCGTTGATGGTGCCGTCTTGACGGAGCCGCTCGACGGCCGCCTCGATGGCGTCGTCTTCGAACTCCTTGCGGGCGAGGCGCGTGCGAACCTGTGCCTCCGACAACTCGCGCCGGGACAGCATGGTCAGCGCGACGATGTAGGCGTCTGGCACCTCTTGATTATGGTCCGGCGGACCTTACTTCCCGAACCGCGTAATCTCCGGCGCCTTGGCCGCGGGCCTGGCGGCCGGTGCCGTCGGCTTGGCCGGCGCCGGCGCGCCGAAGATGGTGCCGGCCATCTGGTCCCGCGACATGTCCGACGTGGTCGAGATGCCCTGCACCCGGAGCTTGAACTCGTCCACGTTCGACGCCCACCGCAGCGCCTCCTCGTAGCTGATCAGGTCTTCCTGGAACAGGCTGAAGATCGACTGGTCGAACGTCTGCATCCCGTACTGCGAGGTGCCCTGGGCAATGGCGCCGGCGATCAGGTGCGTCTTGTCCTTGTCGACAATGCAGTCCTTGATGAAGGGCGTGGCCACCAGTACTTCCACGGCCGGGGCGCGGCCGGTGCCGTCCTTGCGCGGGATCAGGCGCTGGGCGATTGAGGCCTTCAGCACCGACGCCAGCTGCAGGCGGATCTGCTTCTGCTGGTGCGGTGGA
>CAYHCX010000006.1:44260-71791 GCA_964355095.1 uncultured Acidobacterium sp. | reverse complement strand
TGGTGGCCATCTTCGCGCTCCACATCTTCAAGACGGTCGGGACGGTCGTGGCCAACCGCGGCGCCCGGCCCGAGCGGTACGCGGCGCACAAGTGGGCCAAGAGCAAGAACGACCGCAGCCGCAAGAGCCTGTCGTCCACGACGATGATCCTGACCGGGACCATCACGCTGCTGTTCGTGGTGACGCACCTGATCACCTTCAAGTACGGCCCCTATTACGAGACCGCGGAAGGCATTCGCGACCTGTATCGGCTGCAACTGGCGGTGTTCAGCGACCCGGCCTACGTGGCGTTTTACCTGGTGTGCATGAGCGTGATTGGCTTTCACCTCTGGCACGGCATTTCGAGCGCCGCGCAGTCGTTCGGCGTAGACAGCCCGCAGTGGACGCCTCGCATCATCTGGACCGGCCGGCTGCTGACCGCCGTGATTACCGCCGGCTTCGCCCTGCTGCCGGTGTTTACCTTCGTCGTGGGGCGTAACTGACATGACTCTCGATTCACGAACGCCCAGCGGCCCGCTTGGCGACAAGTGGGACCGGCGCAAGTTCGAAAACAAGCTGGTGAACCCCACCAACCGGCGGAAGTTCCAGGTCATCGTGGTGGGCACCGGCCTGGCCGGCGCCTCGGCGGCCGCCTCGCTCGGTGAGCTCGGCTACCCGGTGAAAGTGTTCGGCATTCACGACAGCCCCCGCCGCGCGCACAGCATTGCCGCGCAGGGCGGCATCAACGCGGCGAAGAACTACCGCAACGACGGCGACAGCGCCTACCGCCTGTTCTACGACACCATCAAGGGCGGCGACTATCGCGCCCGCGAGGCCAACGTCTATCGCCTCGCCCAGATGTCGGTGAACATCATCGACCAGTGCGTGGCGCAGGGCGTGCCCTTCGCGCGCGAGTACGGCGGGCTGCTGGACAACCGCTCGTTCGGCGGCGCGCAGGTGTCGCGCACGTTCTACGCCCGCGGCCAGACCGGCCAGCAGCTCCTGCTGGGCGCCTACCAGTCGATGATGCGGCAGGTGGACGCCGGCACGGTCACCCTGTTCCAGCGGCGCGAGATGCTCGACCTGGTGGTGGTCAACGGCCAGGCCCGGGGCATCGTCTGCCGCAACCTGCTCACCGGCGAGCTCGAGTCGCACGAGGCCGACGCCGTGCTGCTCTGCACGGGCGGCTATGGCAACGTGTTCTACCTGTCGACCAACGCGGTGAACTCGAACGTCACCGCGGCCTGGCGCGCCCACAAGCGCGGCGCCTTCTTCGCCAACCCCTGTTTCACGCAGATTCACCCGACCTGCATCCCGGTGAGCGGCGATCACCAGTCGAAGCTCACCCTGATGTCGGAGAGCCTGCGCAACGACGGCCGGGTCTGGGTGCCGAAGAAGCAGGGCGACAAGCGCCCGCCGGCGCAGATTCCAGACGCGGAACGCGACTACTACCTGGAACGGCGCTACCCCACCTTCGGCAACCTCGTGCCGCGCGACGTCGCATCGCGGGCCGCCAAGGCCGTGTGCGACGAGGGCCACGGCGCCGGCGACTCGGGCCTGTCGGTCTATCTCGACTTCGCCGACGCCATCAAGCGCCACGGCGTTGACACCATCAAGGCGCGCTACGGCAACCTGTTCGACATGTACGCCCGGATTACGGACGAGAACCCGTATGAGGTGCCCATGCGCATCTACCCCGCCGCGCACTACGCGATGGGCGGCCTGTGGGTGGACTACAACCTGATGTCCACCGTGCCGGGCCTGTTCGTGCTGGGCGAAGCGAACTTCTCCGACCACGGCGCCAACCGGCTGGGCGCCAGCGCCCTGATGCAGGGTCTGGCCGACGGCTACTTCGTCGCGCCCTACACCGTGGCCAACTACCTGGGCGGGACGAGCCTGCCTCCCGTGCCGGCCTCGCACGACGCGTTCGGCGCCGCCAAGGCCGAGGCGCAGGGGCGCATCGACCGCGTGCTGCAGGTCAAGGGCAAGCGCACCGTGCGCGAGTTCCACCGTTCCCTTGGCGCCATCTGCTGGGACCACGTCGGCATGGCGCGCACCGAAGCCGGCCTGGCCGAGGCCATCGTTCAGATTCGCCGCCTCCGCGAGGAGTTCTGGCAAGACGTCGCCGTGTCCGGCGAGGTCAGCAACCTGAACCCGGGCCTCGACTACGCCGGCCGGGTGGCAGATTACATGGAATTTGCCGAGGTCCTGGCCCTCGACGCGCTCGAGCGGCGCGAGTCGTGCGGCGGGCACTTCCGCGAGGAATACCAGACCCCCGACGGCGAGGCGCTTCGCGGAGACGACGAGTATTCGTACGTGGCGGCGTGGGAATTCAAGGGCGTGGGGACGCGACCGGAGCTGCACAAGGAAGCCCTGGTCTTCGAGGAAGTCCACCCGACGCAGCGGAGCTACAAGTGACGGCTTGGGGCTTGAGGCTTGAGGCTTGGAAACTATGAATGTGAAGTTGAAGGTGTGGCGGCAGCCCGGACCGGGGCAACCAGGGAAGCTGGTGGACTACGTGGCCGGCAACATCCACCCCGACATGTCGTTTCTCGAGATGCTGGACGTGGTCAACGAAGACCTGATTCGCAAGGGTCAGGACCCGATTGCGTTCGACTCGGACTGCCGCGAGGGCATCTGCGGCAGCTGCGGGCTGGTCATCGACGGCATCCCGCACGGGCCCGACAAGGGCGCCACCACCTGCCAGGTGCATATGCGGAAGTTCCGTAACGGCGAGACCATCACCATTGAGCCGTTCCGGGCCAAGGCCTTCCCCGTGCTCAAGGATCTGGTCGTGGACCGTGCGGCGTTTGACCGCATCATCGCCGCGGGCGGTTACGTGTCGATGAACGCCGGCGGCGCACCCGAGGCCAACAACCTGCCCATTGCCAAGGACATCGCTGACCGGGCCATGGATTCCGCCCAGTGCATCGGCTGCGGCGCCTGTGTCGCGGCCTGCAAGAACGCCGCCGCTCACCTGTTCACCTCCGCCAAGATCACGCACCTGGGCCTGTTGCCGCAAGGCGAGCCCGAACGCGACCGCCGCGTGGCCCGCATGGTGGCGCGGATGGATGACGAAGGGTTCGGGAGCTGTTCGAACGAAGGGGAATGCGAAGCGGTGTGCCCGAAGGAAATCTCGATCTCCAATATTGCGCGGATGAACCGGGATTACCTCCGGGCGATCGTGAAATAATGTGACAACACCGGGTGTCTTTTTCCTGAGTCGCCCCGGAAAAAGACACCCGGTGTTTTAAACGCCGATCACGTCAACCAGCTCCTTCACGGCACCAGCCGACTTAAGGAACGCGGCCTGTTCTTCGGGCGTGAGCTTGATCTCGATGATCTTCTCCACGCCCCTGGCGCCCAGCTTCACCGGCACGCCGACGAACAGGTCGTTGATTCCGTACTCGCCCTGCAGGTAGACCGAGCACGGCATGATCTTCTTCTGATCCTTCAGGATCGCCTCGACCATGAGGGCCGCGGACGCGCCGGGCGCGTACCAGGCGCTGGTGCCGACCAGTTTCGTGATTTCGGCGCCGCCGTTGGCGGTGCGCTCGCAAATCGCGGCAATTCTGTCGGCCGGCAACAGTTCCGTGATCGGAATGCCGGCGACCGTGGTGAAACGCGGCAGGGGCACCATGGTGTCACCGTGTCCGCCGAGCACGAAGGACGAGACGTTCTCCACCGAGACCCCGAGTTCCATGGCGATGAACGTGCTCATGCGAGACGAGTCGAGCACGCCGGCCATGCCGATCACACGCTCGCGGGGGAACTTGCTCAGCTTGTAGACGGCCTGCGACATCGCGTCCAGCGGGTTGGCCACCGGCACGATGATGCAGTTGGGCGAGTACTTGACGATTTCCGCCGTCACGGTCTGCATGATTTCGTAATTGACCTTCAGCAGGTCGTCACGGCTCATGCCGGGCTTGCGCGGCATGCCCGAGGTAATCACGACCACGTCGGAGTTGGCGCTCTCCGCGAAATCTTTCGTGCCAACACCGACGACGCGCGAGGCTGAGCCTTCGATCGGGCACGATTCGTAAATGTCGAGGGCTACGCCCGCCGCCTTGGTCTCGGCAATGTCGATGACCACGACATCCGCGAGCTCTTTCTGCGCGATACAACGCGCGACGGTTGCGCCGACATTTCCCGCACCACCAACGACCGTAACTTTCCGATTCATGAATGACTCCGTTAGGTCAGATTCCCTGTAACCGTCCGCGCGCGATCCACAGTTTCTGTGGAAAACCTTGTGGAAAACCGCGCATGAACACCGTGTAACGCTCGCGTTTCGGAACAAATCAGCGGATTGCACCATCCGTGGTGCGTCTCCAGAATTCTCACAGGAGATAAGGAGATCAAGAGGTTAAGAGATCAAGAACAAAAGAATTCTCCTGGCCTCTTGAACTCCTGTTTCATCCAGATGCCACGGCTAAAGTATTATATCGACTCCCAACACATGCTGATTGTTATCGCTGACGACCTGCCCAAGACCGCCCTCGAACTGCTCCGCGCCGAAGGATGGACGGTGGATGCGCGTTCAGGTCGAACCCCCGAACAATTGAAAGGTGACCTGGTCGAGGCCGACGCGATTGTCGTGCGCAGCGCCACCAAGGTCACCGCCGACATCATCGCCGCCGCCCCGAAGCTGCGCGCCATCGCCCGCGCCGGAACCGGCGTGGACAACGTCAACGTCGAGGCCGCCAGCACGCGCGGCATCGTCGTGATGAACGCGCCGGGCGCCAACAGCACCAGCGTGGCCGAGCTGGCGATGGCGCAGCTGCTGTCGCTGGCCCGCAAGCTGCCCGCCGCCGACGCCTCGATGAAGCAAGGCAAGTGGGACAAGAAGTCGTTTCTCGGCGAGGAAGTCCGCGGCAAGGTCCTCGGCCTGGCCGGTCTCGGCCGCATCGGCCAGGAAGTGGCCCGCCGCGCGCAGTCGTTCGAGATGACGGTGATTGCGCACGACCCGTTCATTTCCGGGCACGTCGCGGCGAAGTTGGGCGTGGAACTGGTCTCGTTCGACGACCTGTGCATGCGCGCCGATTTTCTGTCGCTGCACATGCCCTCGACGCCCCAGACGCGCCACATCTTCAACGCGGCGCGGTTCGCGGCCTGCAAGAAGGGCCTGAAACTCATCAACACGGCCCGTGGCGACTTGATCGACGAGGCGGCGCTGGTGGAGGCCATCAACCGCGGCCAGATCGGCGGCGCGGCGCTGGATGTGTACACGCAGGAACCGACCACCGACCACACGCTTCAGCAGTTGCCCCAGGTGGTGGCGAGTCCGCATATTGCCGCCTCAACCCGCGAGGGCCAGGAGCTGGTAGGTGTCGAAACGGCCTCGGCCCTGCGCGATTTCCTCAAGACCGGCGTGATCCGCAACGCCGTCAATTTTCCGTCGGTGGCGCCGGAGGAGTTCCAGCGCCAGCAGCCGTTCATCAAGCTGGGCAAGCAACTCGGCTGCCTGGTCGCCCAAATGGGCGAAGCGCGCATCGACAGCCTCGGCGTGCGCTACTACGGCGACCTCGCGGCCGGTCAGCATCCGCTGATTGTCACCGCAGTGCTCGTCGGCCTGTTCCAGGCCATCCTGAACGACACGGTCACCGAAGTGAACGCACGGGCGGTGGCCACCGCCCGCGGCATCGACCTGGTCGAGTCATCCAGCACGCGGGCGCGCGAGTACCGCAGCCTGCTGTCGGTGAAGCTCACCACCAGCGACGGCGAGCGATGGGTCGAAGGCACGGTGGCGGCCAACGGCGGGTCGCGCCTGGTCCTGCTGAACGGCGTACCCATCGAAGCCCCCCTCAACGGCACGCTGCTCCTGCTGGCCAACAACGACCAGCCCGGCGTGATCGGCGAGGTCGGCACCATTCTCGGCAAGCACGGCATCAACATCGCCAACTTCGCGCTCGGCCGCAGCGACAACGGCGCGGTCGGCGCGGTTAACGTGGATGAGCCGGGCGATCAGATCGGCGAAGACGTGCTGAAGGCGATCCGGGGGGTGAAGGCCGTCAAGGACGCCTGGTTGGTGCGGGTGTAGCTTTACCGCACGCACATTATCGATTGACCGATCGTCAATTCAGGGCAACCGCAACGTCTGCGTCACGCCCGTCGCGTCAACAATGACGATGGCGGTGTCGTCCACGCGGACCACGCTGTAGCCGTTCGACAGCTTGTCGCCGGCCTGCACGAAGGCGATCGCCCCGTTGTCATTGACGATCGCCGTCAGCACCGTCGCGCCGTCCTGCTGGCTCGACGCGATCCCGGACAATCGAAACTGCGGCGGGGGCGGGCCGGCCGGAACCGGTGCCGGCATGGCCGCCGCCCCTGCCGGTTCCGCGGCCGAGGCCTCCCGATGCCGCGAGGTGACTGCCGGCCGGCGCGCGCCGAAGACGAACGGATTACGGCCGGGCGACGGCGTTTGAACGGGCTGCGAGTCCAGGCGCTCGCGCAACTGCCGCGTGAACGGCGCCACGGTGGCCGTGCTGCCGAGCGGCCTGGGCCCGGAGCGCTCGCGCGCCGCGGGCGCGTCCTGCCGGCTCGTCGAGGTAGAGGTCCCCACCAGCCAGCCTGCGGTCAGGCTGATCGCGCCAATGAGGAGCACCGTTCGTGGGGCCATCGCTCTGACCATTATATCGCCGCGCCGGGTTCTCTTCCATTGGACCGCGAGGCTCCCGCAGCGGTTGCACCGGTCCGGCTAACCACCTTCGCCAAGGCCATGGCGGTCAAGAAGCCGGACGCCACATAGCCGGGGAAACCGCTGTGGTATGATTCGTCGTGCACCCCAATTCGGTCGAGCGTCTTCCATTTACGCTGACTGAATCGTCGGTCCTCGCCATCATCCCGGCGAGGTTCCACTCCACCCGTCTCCCCGGAAAAATTCTCGCCGACATCGCCGGTCATCCGATGATCGAGCACGTCTACCGCCGCACCGCGGCGGCCCGGCTCGTGCACGCGACGATTGTCGCGACCGACGACGAACGGATCGCCCGCGCCGTGGAGTCGTTCGGCGGCGCCGCGATCATGACCCGCACCGACCACGTCAGCGGCACCGACCGCCTGGCCGAGGTGGTCGCGCAGGTGCCCTGTCGCCTGGTGGTCAACGTCCAGGGCGACGAACCGCTGATTGAACCCGAGACCATCGACGCCGCCGTGGCCCCGATGCTGGCCGACGCCGCGCTCGAGATGAGCACGCTCAGCCGCCCGCTGGCCGGTGACCACGAGCTCACGAGCAGGAGCATCGTCAAGGTCGTGACCGACCTCAGGGGACGGGCGCTTTACTTCTCCCGCTCGGCGATGCCCGGAAGCGCGGCTCATATCGGTCTTTACGTATATCGGCGCGACGTCCTGCTGAAGTTAGCGGCCCTCCCCCCTGCCCCGTTGGAGACCCTCGAGTCGCTGGAGCAGCTCAGGGCCCTCTCCAACGGCGTTGGGATCCGGGTCGTGCCCACCATTCATGCGTCGGCCGGGGTCGACACGCCCGCGGACCTCGAACGCGTTCGACAGCTCCTGGCGCGCCTACGCTCGCCGGGTGAATCGGCGAGCTCCGGCGGCGTCCCGCCGAAGCTCCATGCTTCTGCCGGGAGCGAAGGCGGACACACCTAGTGGAATCGCACATGGAAAACACCGGCAAGCAAACCAAATACATCTTCGTGACCGGCGGCGTCGTGTCGTCGCTTGGCAAGGGGCTGGCCGCGGCCTCGATTGGCGCGCTGCTCGAGGGCCACGGCTACAAGGTCACGCTCCAGAAGTTCGATCCCTACATCAACGTCGATCCGGGCACCATGAGCCCGTATCAGCACGGCGAGGTGTACGTGACCGACGATGGGGCCGAGACCGACCTGGACCTGGGCCACTACGAGCGGTTCACCACCATGACCGCGACGCGCAACAGCAACTGGACCACCGGCAAGATCTACATGTCGGTGATTCAGAAGGAACGCCGCGGCGACTACCTGGGCCGCACGGTGCAAGTGATCCCGCACATCACCAACGAGATCAAGGACTGCATCCGCCAGGCCGGCCGCGACGTCGACGTGGTGCTGGTCGAAATCGGCGGCACGGTCGGCGACATCGAGAGCCTGCCGTTCCTCGAAGCCATTCGCCAGTTCCGGCAGGACGTCGGCCGCGACAACACCATCTACGTGCACCTCACGCTGGTGCCGTACATCGGCGCCGCCGGTGAGCTCAAGACCAAGCCGACCCAGCACAGCGTCCGCGACCTGCGGTCGATCGGCATCCAGCCCGACATCCTGCTGTGCCGGACCGACCGCCCCCTGGCGCGTGAGATCAAGCAGAAGATCGCCCTGTTCTGCGACGTCAACGAAGAGGCCGTGATCACGGCGAAAGACGTCCCGACCATCTACGAGGTGCCGCTCTCGCTGCGAGACGAGGGCCTCGACGGGGTGATCCTGAAGTACCTGCACCTGCCGGCCAGCGAGTCACGGATGCAGCCCTGGGAGGAACTGGTCCGCCGGATCAAGAACCCCGAAGACGAGCTCACCATTCACGTGGTCGGCAAGTACACGGGCTACGAGGATTCGTACAAGTCGCTCAACGAGGCGCTGTATCACGGCGGCTTCGCGAACCACGTCCGCATCAACATCCAGTGGGTCGAGTCCGAGGCCCTCGAACAGGAGGGCGGCTCGCGGCTGCTCGAAGGCGCCACGGCCATCCTGGTGCCGGGCGGGTTCGGCTCGCGCGGCACGCGCGGCATGATGAAGGCGTCGGAGTTCGCCCGCACGCACCGCATTCCGTTCTTCGGCATCTGCTACGGGTTCCAGTGGGCGACCGTTGAGTACGCCCGCAACGTGTGCGGGCTGGATGGCGCCGACTCCACGGAAGTGGATGAGGCGGCGCCCCACAAGGTGATCTACAAGCTGCGCGATCTGCTCGGCGTGGACGAACTGGGCGGCACCATGCGCCTGGGCCGCTACGCCTGCGAGCTGGCGCCCGGCTCGCTGGCGCGCCGGATTTACGGCACCGACCTGATTCACGAACGCCATCGCCACCGGTTCGAGTTCAACTGCCTTTACGAGCCCACGCTGGCCGAACACGGCATGCGCATCTCGGGGCGATCGCCCGACGGCAAGTTCGTCGAGATTGCGGAGCTGACCGGCCATCCGTGGTACGTGGCCGTCCAGTTCCACCCGGAATTCCAGTCGCGCCCGCTCAAGCCGCATCCGCTGTTCTCGAGCTTCGTCGAGGCCGCCAGGCTGCAGAAGCAACGGACCCATTCGACCGATGGCCTGGAGCCGGTGCCCGTGGCCAAGAGCGAGGCCTAGGTGCAGGCTGTCTCGCCGGTCAGTGCCGGATCCGTCACGTTCGGCACCGGCCATCCGCTGGCCTTCATCCTCGGCCCGTGCGTCATCGAAAGCGAGTCGCACGCCGTGGACCTCGGCGTCGCCATCGCGGAGATTGCGGCGCGGGTCGGCGCGCCCGTCGTGTTCAAGGCGTCGTTCGACAAGGCCAACCGCACGTCCCTGTCCTCGTACCGCGGCCCGGGCCTCAGCGAAGGGCTCAAGGTGCTGGCCAAGGTCAAAGCCCGCACGGGACTCCCGATCCTGACCGACGTTCACGAGGTCAGCCAGGTGGCGGCGGCCGCCGCGGTGGTGGACATCCTGCAGATCCCCGCGTTCCTGTCGCGCCAGACCGATTTGCTGGTGGCCGCGGCGCGAACCGGACGGGTGGTGAACGTCAAGAAGGGCCAGTTCCTCGCCCCCCGCGACATGCGCCACGTCGTCGCCAAGATTGCGGAGTCAGGCAATTCGCGGATTCTCGTGACCGAGCGCGGCGTGTCGTTCGGCTACAACAACCTCGTCGTGGACCCCCGCGCCTTCCCGATGCTGCGGGAACTCGGCTATCCGGTGATCTTCGACGTGACCCACAGCCTGCAGCTGCCGGGCGCCGGCGACGGCGTGACGGCGGGCCTCGCCCAGTATATTGAGCCGATGTCGCAGGCCGGCGTCGCCGCCGGCGTGGACGGCGTCTTCATGGAAGTGCACGAAGAGCCCAGCCGCGCCAGGAGCGACGCCGCCAACGCGCTGAGGCTGGACCTGCTCGAACCGCTCATGCGGCGCCTGGTTGCTCTTGATAAGATCGTCCGGCATGCCTGACCTGACACTCGCCCGCAAGGTCCTCCAGACTGAAGCGGCCGCGATCCTGGCGCTCGTTGATCGCCTCGACGACCGCTTCGCGCGGGCCGTGCTGATGCTGCGTGACTGCAAGGGCCGCGTCATCGTGACCGGCATGGGCAAGTCCGGCATCATCTGCCGCAAGATTGCCGCCACCCTCGCCAGCACCGGCACGCCGGCTTTCTTCCTGCATCCCGCCGAAGCGGTGCACGGCGACCTCGGCGTGATCCAGGCCGACGACGTGGTCGTGGCGATGTCGTACAGCGGGGAAACCGAGGAACTGACCCGCGTGCTCGAGACGCTCAAGCGCATCGGCGCGCCGCTGATCGCGATCACCGGCGACATCAAGTCCACGCTGGCGCGGGCGGCCGACGTGGCGCTCGATTGCCGGGTCTCGGAAGAGGCGTGCCCGATGAACCTCGTGCCGACGGCCAGCACCACCGCGGCGCTGGCCATGGGCGATGCGCTCGCCATGGCCGTGCTCGTCGAGAAGGGCTTCAAGCCGGAAGACTTCGCCAGCCTGCACCCCGGCGGCAAGCTCGGCAAGAAGCTGATGCGCGTCGAGCAGTTGATGCACAGCGGTGACGCCCTGCCGGTGGTGCAGCTCCACACCGCGATGCGGGACGTGATCTACGAGATGTCGCGCAAGGGCCTGGGCATGACGTCGGTGGTCGAGAAAGACGGCACGCTCGCCGGCATCATCACCGACGGCGACCTGCGGCGGAAGATGTCGTCGGCGAACGTCCTCGAGCTCACCGCGCGCGACGTGATGAGCGCCAACCCCGTCACCATTCCGCACGACACCATGGCCGTCGAGGCCCTCGCCATGCTCGAGCAGCGCAAGATCACCTCCATCGTTGTCATCGACGCCAACCGCCGCGTCGAAGGGGTCGTGCACCTGCACGACCTCTGGCGCACGGAAATGGTTTAATGGCGGCCATCTTCGTGTCCCCTCCACCCCGCTCCGCCGTCGCGGGGCCATCATCAGGACGAGAGTAGGCAATTGGGCCTCGGCGACTCACTCCCCTTATTCGTCGCGCTCGTCGCCCTGCTGGTCGGCCTGGCCGTCGGCAAGGCCTGGGAACGCTACAAGCTTCGCGACGGCCGCTGGATCGATCGCCGCCGCGCGCGCGATTCGCACCACTACGTGCTGGGCCTGAACTTCCTGGTCTCGAACCAGATCGACCTGGCCATCGAGGAACTGAGCCAGGCCACCCGCGTCGACAGCGACGCCCTCGAAATCCACCTGATTCTCGGCAACGTGCACCGCGAGCGCGGCCAGGTGGCGCGCGCCATCCAGATCCACCAGGCGCTGCTGCAGCGGCCCAAGCTGACCACGGTGGAGCACGCCTACATCCTGTTGTGCCTGGGCCTCGACTTCAAGCGCGGCGGCTTCGTCGATCGCGCGCTCGAGGCCTTCAACGAAGTGGTCCGGATGGACCCAAACAACCAGTACGCCCTGCTCTACCTCCAGAAGCTCCACGAGGAGCAGCACCAGTGGGCGGATGCGCACCGCATCCGCAAACAACTGGTCGCCCTGAGCGGGCCTGACACGCAGCCGCGCAACCAGGCCATCCTCGCCTTTCTCGAGAACGAGCTCGGCAGCGAAGCCCTGGGCGTCGGCGACCGCGGCCGCGCCGCCCGGCATTTCGAGGAAGCCATCGAGCTGGACGCCGGCACGGTGCCGGCGTTTCTGAACCTGGGTGATGTGCGCCTGATGCAGGGCAACCTGGCCGGCGCGGAGGCCGCCTGGGACGGGCTGATGACGCGCTCGCCGGAGCGGGCCTACCTGGCCTTCGGCCGGCTCGAAAAGCTCTACGAGCAACTCAGCCAGCCGCGCAAGTTTGAGGAACGGTGCCTGCGCCTGATTACCGCCAATCCGCAGGACTGGCGCGCCCGCCTCGCACTCGGCGGCCACCTCGCCAAGCGCGGCCGCGACGCCGAAGCTTTTGAATACCTGATCGCGGCGCTCGAGCACAATCCGCATGGCCTCACCGTGCACCAGGCGGTCTGGGGCGTGCTGCTCAAGCTGGACCTCAGCCGCACGCTCGTGCAGCGCTATATCGAGTCGGCGCGCTCGTCGGTGTTCTTCCTCGACCCGCACGTGTGCGTGAAGTGCCATTACCGCAGCACCGAGCTGTTGTGGCAATGCCCGCATTGCCACGAGTGGAATTCATTTGTCGAGGAACGCATCGCCCCCGCGCAGGAGGCGACCGTCGAGATGTAGGGCGGCCCCGGCTACGCCCTGGACCTGGCGTCGGAGAGCTTGACGATCAGCGCCTGGATCTGCGCGTCGGTCTCGTCGAAGGTGCCGTCGGTCTTGATCACGAAGGTGGCTTTTTCCACCTTCTTCTCAATCGGCCACTGCGCCGCCAGCCGGCGGTCGGCGTCTTCCTTGCTCAGCTTGTCGCGCTCCATCATGCGCTGGAGTTGCATCGCCCGCGGGCACGCCACGACGACGACCAACTCGAACTGCTTCTCGCGGCCGGTTTCAAACAGCAACGGGATGTCGGCGACGGCGAACGGGGTCTTCTTGGGGAGCGCGGCGAAGTACTTGTCGATGGCTTTCTGAACGGCCGGGTGAATGATGGCCTCGAGATCCTGGCGGGCCCGCTTGTCCTTGAAGATGATCTGCCCGACCCGGACGCGGTCCATGGTGCCATCGCGGCGGATCACATCAGGGCCGAACCGCTGCCTGACCGCGGTCAGTGCGGGCGTCCCGAGCGCCACCACCTCGCGGGCGAGCACATCGGCATCGACAATCGGCACACCGGCGGCGCGCAGCCGGTCGGCCACATAGGTCTTGCCGGTGGCAATCCCACCGGTGAGCGCAATCTTTCGGATCGCCATAGTGCGTGTGGCGGCTAGCTCGGCCGCCCCCCATCCTTCCGCAGCTCCGCTGCAGTCACCGTGTTCCGCAGGACCATCGCGATGGTCAGCGGGCCTATTCCGCCGGGCACGGGTGTGAATGCGCCGGCCACCTCTTCCACCTCGGGATGCACGTCGCCGACGAGCACGCTGCCCTTCTCGGCGAAGTGGGCGCGCTTCCGGCTGCCTTCGGCGAAGCAGCGAAACACCTCGGCCTCGTCGGTCAACGTGTTGATACCCACATCAATGATAGTCGCTCCGGGCTTGACGTAGTCACGGGTCACGAAGGCCGGGCGGCCGATGGCCGCCACCAGGACGTCGGCGGTCCGGGCCACCGCCGGCAGGTCCACGGTCCGGGAATGGCACACCGTCACGGTCGCGTCCCGGTGCAGGAGCAACAACGCCATCGGCTTGCCGACGATGTCGCTGCGGCCAATGACCACGGCGTGGCGCCCCCTGAGGGGAATGCCTTCCCGCTCGATCAATTCGATGCAGCCGAGGGGGGTGCAGGCCACGAGGGTCGGCCGCTTCTGGACCAGCAGGCCCACGTTATAGGGGTGGAACCCGTCGACGTCCTTGGCGGGGTCAATGGTGTCGAACACCTGCTGCTCGCCATCCGCACCCATCCCCTCGGGGAGCGGCGACTGCACCAGGATCCCGTCAATGCTCTCGTCGTCATTCAACTTGCGGACGAGGGCGAGAGCGTCAACGAGGGGCGCCGCGGCGTCGAGGCGGAACAGCTCGGCCCGGCATCCCGCGGCGGCCACGGTCTTCAACTTGTTGCGGACGTAGATCTCGGAGGCAGGATTTTGGCCGGCCAGCACCACGGCCAGTCCCGGGGACCGGCCGTGGCGTTGGACAAACGCGGCGACACGCGGCGCAATTTCGTCACGAATACGTCCGGCGCAGGCAGCGCCGTCTAACCGTCGTGCCGCCAGATCTAGCCCTTTTCTCCGGAGGCCCTGGTCAGGCCAAAGCCGACGGCCCATACCGCTGCCGCCACGACCAGGAACTGCAGGCCGAAGGTGTCAGCCTGTTCGGCGGTCACGCCAATCTCGGCCCATTTCGCCGTGGTCTCGTTGGTGATGCCGAATTCCGTCATATAGCCGAGGACGGCGATGCAGGCGGCATTGAAGAACAGCAGCAGGCCCAGGGTGTTGACGAAGTTCGCCAGCGACTGCATGGGCGTCCGCTTGGCCGATTCCGAGGCGTTCACCAGCGGACTGTGCGTGCGGCCATAAAACCAGTAAATCACCATGCCGCCGTCCAGCCACACCAGGAAGCGGACCCAGGTGAGAATCGGCAGGCTGAGCATCAGATACGAGCACGACAGGATGCCCAGGACCGGGAAGATCGGGCCGAACGGCACCTTGAAGGAGCGCTTGGCGTCGGGCCGCTTCACGCGCAGCACCAGCACGGCGGCACACACCACCACGAACGCGAACAACGTGCCGATGCTGGTCATCTCGCCGACGACCTGGATCTGGGTCAGGCCGGCGACAATCGCGACGATGACGCAGGTGATGATGGTCGTGATGTAGGGCGTGCCGAAGCGGGGGTGAACCTTGCTGACAGCCGGCGGCAGCAGGCGGTCGCGGCTCATCGCGAAGAAGATGCGGGGCTGGCTCATCAGCATCACCAGCATGACCGACGTGATGCCGGCGACGGCACCGGCCGAGACGAGGCCTGCCGCCCAGTCTTGCCCGATGACGCTCAGGGCGTAGGCGACCGGCGCGTTCAGGAACCTCATGGACTCGGCCTGATCCACGATCGCGACACCAGGCAGCGCGTCGGCCAGGGCCCGGTAGTGGACCACCGGGACGATGCCGGTCAGTACCGCGCCAACCGCCAGATACAGCACGGTGCAGACGACCAGCGACGCGATGATGCCAATCGGCAGGTCCCGCGTCGGGTTCTTGGCTTCTTCGGCGGTCGTCGAGACCGCGTCGAAGCCGATGTAGGCGAAGAACACCACGGCCGCCGCGGCCATGATGCCCGGCCAGCCATACGGCGCGTACGGCTGCCAGTTGGCCGGCTCGACGTACGTCGCGCCCGCCGCCAGGAAGAACAGCACCGCGACCAGCTTGATGGCCACCATGACGGCATTAAAGCGCGCCGATTCACGAATGCCGACCACGAGCAGCACCATGATGAGCAGCACGATGATCACGGCCGGCAGGTTGACGATACCCAAGGGGGGCGCCGCGGCAATCGCCAGGGGCAGCTCAATCCCGAAGCCCGCGAGCAGCCGCTGCATGTAGCCGCTCCAGCCGATGGCCACCGTCATCGAGCCGACGGCGTACTCGAGAATCAAGTCCCAGCCGATCATCCAGGCGACCAGCTCACCCAGCGTGGCGTAGGCGTAGGTGTAGGCGCTGCCGGCGATCGGAATCATCGAGGCGAATTCGGCGTAGCACAGGGCCGCGAACGCGCAGGCCAGGCCGGCGGCCAGGTACGACAGCGTGATGGCCGGTCCGGCCTGGTTGGCCGCCGCCGTTCCGGTCAGCACAAAGATGCCGGTGCCGATGATTGCGCCAATGCCGAGCAGCGTGAGATCCCACGCTCCGAGGCTGCGCCTGAGCGCCTTGCCTCCGTGTTCGACGTCGCCGACGAGTTGCTCGATCGACTTCGTCTTGAATAGATTCGAATCCATTCCGCCTCCAAAAACGTGGTCGGACCCGTTCCCAATGCGGGGATTCGGGGTGGCTGGCAAACCCCGAGATTATATGGGGAATCGCTGAGCTTTGCGCCGGTTACCTTAAAGCCTGAAGGAATTCGCGGGCGCGCGCTTCCGGATCGCCCTTCAGCAGATCGCTGATCACCGCCACAAACGCGGCTCCGCTGGCAATGACCGCGGCCGCGCGGTCAAGCGTGATGCCACCGATGGCGACGACCGGAATGCCCTTGGCGGCCGCGGCGAGCGCCACCCGGCGCACGGTGTCGAGCCCCACGGCGTCGTAGCCGGTGGCCTTGGTGCCGGTGCCGAAGGCCGGTCCAATCGCAATGTACGAGACGGGCTCGTCGAGCGCCGCCGTCCACTGCGATTCCGTGTGTGTGGAAAGACCAAGCCATGACGCCGGCCCCACGACCGTCCGTGCGTCCCGCGGTGTGAGGTCGTCCTGGCCGACGTGGAGGCCGTGCGCGCCGGAGATGGCAGCGATGTCGGCCCGGTCGTTGATGACGACGGTCGCGTCCGCGGCGTTCGCGTCGGCCACCACGGCGTGGGCCAGGTCGAGAAAGGCGCCGCTCTCCCAGGTCTTGGCGCGCAACTGCACGAGCCTGACGCCGGCCGAGAAGAACGCGCGCGCCACATCCACGGGCGCCTTCCCTGCCCGGGCGCACACCTCGACGTCGACGACGGCGTAGAGGCGCGGCGGGCTAGGCGGTCTCAGCGAGCTTGGTGGCCTTGGGCTTGGCGGCAAAGCGCTCCATGAAGTGCGTGCTGAGCCGTCCGGCGATGAAGTCGGGATCGCTGAGGATTTTGAGGTGCAGCGGGATCGTGGTCCGGATGCCCTCGACCACCGACATCTCGAGCGTGCGCCTCATGCGCGCGATAGCCTCTTGCCGGTCGCGGCCATGCACGATGACCTTGGCCACCATCGAGTCGTAGTACGGCGAGATCAGGCACTCGGAATGGGCGGCGGTGTCCACGCGCACGCCCGGGCCGCCGGGCACGCTGAAGGCGTGAATCATCCCGGGCGACGGCACGAAGGTCTCCGGGTCCTCGGCGTTGACACGGCATTCCATGGCATGGCCGGTGAAGGTCACTTCGCTCTGCTTGAACCCCAGCCGGGCGCCGGCGGCAATACGAATCTGTTCCTTCACGATGTCGATGCCCGTCACCATTTCGGTGACCGGGTGCTCGACCTGCACGCGCGTGTTCACTTCCATGAAGAAGAAGTTGCCCTTCTCGTCCATCAGGAACTCGAAGGTGCCGGCGTTGGTGTATTGCACCGCGCGGGCGGCGTCCACGACCACGGCGCCCATCTTGCGGCGGACCTTTTCCGACACCGCCACCGACGGCGATTCCTCGAGCAGCTTCTGGTGCCGCCGCTGGATCGAGCACTCGCGCTCGCCGAGGTGCACCACGTTGCCGTGATGGTCGCCGAGAATCTGGAACTCGATGTGGCGCGGCGAATCCAGGTACTTCTCGAGGTAGACATCGCCGACGCCGAACGCCGACTCGGCCTCTCGCTGGGCGGTCTTGAACGCGTGCGGCAGCTCGCCCGGGTTCTTGACGATGCGCATGCCGCGTCCGCCGCCGCCGGCCACCGCCTTGATGATCACCGGGTAGCCGATTTGCTGGGCGATCTTGATCGCCCGCTCTTCACTTTCCACCGGGCCGTCGCTGCCGGGCAGCATCGGCACCCCCGCCTTCTTCATGGCGCGGCGCGCCTTGGCCTTGTCGCCGAGCAGGCGGATGACGCTCGGATCGGGGCCGATGAAGCGGATGTGGCAGGCCTCGCACACCTCGGCGAGGTAGGCGCTCTCCGAGAGAAAGCCGTAGCCGGGGTGCAGGGCGTCGGCGCCGGTGATTTCGGCGGCGCTGATGATCGCCGGCACGTTGAGGTAGCTGTCGCTGCTGCGGGCAGGGCCGATGCAGATGTCTTCATCCGCGAATCGCACGTGCAACGAGTTCTCATCGGCCTCGGAATAGACGGCGACGGTCTTGATGCCCAGCTCGCGGCACGCGAAAATCACGCGCAGCGCGATTTCTCCACGATTGGCGACGAGGATCTTCTTGAACATAGGTTAGGTAGTAGGCCGGATCGCAAACAGCCGCTCGCCGTATTGCACGGCCTGGCCGTTCTCCACGTAGACGCTCGTGATCTGGCCGTCGTATTCGGAGTCGATCTCGTTCATCAGCTTCATGGCTTCGATGATGCAGAGCACCTGGCCCTTGCGGACCACGTCGCCCACCGAGGCAAACGCCTTGGCGTCCGGCTCGGCGGCGCGGTAGAACGTGCCGACGATCGGCGACTTCACAATCGCCAGCTCGCCGCCCGCTTCCTCGGCGGCGGCGGCGGTGGGCGGTGCGGGGGCCGCCACCGGCGCCATCACCGGCGCGGGCGCCGTGACATGCGGCACGGCGACCACGTGGTGGCTCGTCCCGCTCTTGATGCGGATCTTGACGCCGTCATGTTCCAGCTCGAATTCGCTCAGCTCGTTCGTCTTGATGAATTCGATGAGCTGCTTGATCTCGTCCAGTGTCATGTCAGGTCGCTCACATCAGCCGCGGCACGTCGGTCAGCCACTCGGCGCCGCCCGTCGTCACCACGACGTCATCTTCGATTCGCACGCCGCCCCAGCCCGGAATGTAGGCACCAGGTTCCAGCGTGAAAACCATTCCTGCCTCGAGCGGATCCACCGGGAGTCCCGCTCGCTGGCGTCCCACCCGGGGGCGTTCGTGCACCTCGAGGCCAAGGCCGTGACCGGTGCCGTGGCTGAAGGCCTCGCCCAGTCCCGCCCGCTCCAGCACCTGCCGGGCGGCGGCGTCTACCTCGCTGGCCGGGCGTCCAATGCGAACGGCCTCGAAGGCCGCCTGCTGCGCCGCTGCCACGTCGTTCAAAAGCCCTCGTGCCCTCTCCGAGGCCGGCCCGATCACGATCGTCCGTGACAGGTCCACAGCATACCCGTCGAGCATGCCGCCAAAATCCAGCACCACGAAGTCGCCCGCTTCGAGCCGACGGTCGCCGCTCCGGTAATGAGGAATGGCTGAGTTCGGCCCGGACGCGACGATGGTATCAAACGCGGGCTTGTCGAACCCAACCCGCCGCAGTTCCACCTCGATGGCGGAGGCGACGTCGCGCTCGCGCATTCCCGCTAAGGCATTTGGGATTATACACTTAGCGGCTTCTGAAAGTCTTCCGCCGGCCTCCCGGAGGCGCCCGGCCTCCCAGGAATCCTTCACCACCCGCAGGTTTTCGACCAGGCCGTCGGTCGCTTGCAGGCCCCCGGGGGCGGTCCTCGCCGCCAGATCGGCATGTTGCCGGAACGTCATGTGGTCGCCCTCGAAGCCGACCCGTCCGGCGCCGTAGCGGCTGATCGAGGCGGCCAGGGCCTCCTCAAAACTGCCGGCCGCCGGCACCAGCGTCAGGTCCAGGTAGCCGAGGTCATCCCGTCGATCCGTGGCCGGGCCCAGGTAGCGCCCATCCACGAACAACCGCAGTTCGTCCTGCCCCACGACCAGCGCGGCGGTCGAGGCGAACAGGCCGGTGAGGTAGGCGATGTTCGGGAGGGACGTGACGAGCAGCGCGTCCAGGGAATGGGCGCGCAGGCTGTCGCGCAACCGGGCGTGTCGAGCCCGGTGTTGTTCGGCGGGGGCGACGAGCATCAGGCCCGGTCGTGCTGCCGGCGGTCGGCGACGATCGCCGTCAGCCAGTGGTCAAGTTCCAGGATGATGGCCGCCTGCCGTCGCGCGGCCAGGTGCGCCCTTGCGGCCTTCTCTTCGGCGGCGCGTTGTTCCACGCGCGCCCTTTCTTCCGCAGCACGCTGTTCCGCCCGCGCCTTCTCTTCCGCGGCGCGTTGTTCCGCGCGTTCCCGCAGCTCCCGCTCGACATCGGCGAAGGAGTCCCGGGCCTCCAGAGCCAGGTCCACCGCTTCGATTTGGCTGGGGACCACGAATTCGGGTGGCGGCGGAGCCGCCGGGCTCTGGAGCGGCTCGGTGTCGCCCAGCCGCTTCAGCAGGGCATCGAAGTCGAAGAGGTCTTCGACCTTCACCGGTGACGGAGGTGCGAGCACGGGAGCGGGCGCCACCTGCTGCGAGAGGCGCTCGACGGAATCTTCGAGGTCGGGGTCGAACTGGGCCAGTTGCAGGGCGCGCTGGTAATGCGCCAGCGCCTGGGCCATGTCCCCGCGTTGTTGATGGATCTCCGCGAGGCCGCGAATCGCCGGCAGGTTGGTGGGCGCCTGCTGCACGACGGTCGCGAGTTCCAGGGCGGCGTCGTCCAACTGCCCCACTTCGAGCAAGGCCCGGCCCAGGGTCACGCGGGCGGAGAGGTAGCCGGGGTGACGGGCGAGCCCGGCCCGGCAGATGCCAATGGCTTCATCGGCGGCACCGGCGCGACGGCACTCTTCCGCCAGTTGCGCAAAGGCAATCGACGCCGGGTCGGCTTGGACCCGGCGTCGAAGGTCGAGAATGCGTGGGTTCTCGGCAGCCACGTATCTAGCTTAAGTCACGGACACAGGAAGCACGAAGGTGGCGGTTCGGCCCAGCGAATCTCGAATTGTCAGTCTGACTTGGTAGGTTCGCGCGCCGGTTCCCGCGGGGAACATGTGACTCTGCGTGGGCGATGTTCCCACGTCGTCGGGCGTTCCATCGCCGTAGCTGAAACGGTACTCGACGATCGGACTCGTACTGGTGCTGCCGTTGGCGTTAAAGAAGAGCGCCGTGCCGGCCAATGAGGCAGTGCTGGGCGAGACGGTGAAGAGCGCGGTCAGGCCGGCCCCGGCGGCACTCACGGTCATGGCCTGCGTTGCCTGGCCGACCGCGCCCGCATCATCGGTCACGGTCAGGACGACGTTGTAAACACCGATCGTCGAGAAGCTGCGCGAGACGGTTACGCCAGTGGCGGTACGGCCGTCACCGAAGTTCCATCCGTAGTTGACGATGCTTCGCGGCAACGTGGCGCGCGACTGCTCGGCGTTGAAGAAGACGTCCTGGTTGATCCCGACCGGCGAGGTCGGCGACATCAGGAACGACGCGGTCGGCGGCGTCGATGCCGCGATGGTCACGGTCTGTGTCGTCGTGGCCTGTGCGCCGCGGCTATCGGTCACGGTCAGGGTGACCTGGACCGGGCCGACCGTGCGGAACTCGTGGGTCGTGGTCATGCCGGAGCCGGACGAGCCGTCACCGAAGTTCCAGGCGTAGCTGCAGGCGATGGCGCAGGCCACGCCGCCGTTCGTGGTGGTGGAGGCGTCGAGGCTGACCGTCGAGAACGCCTGCGGTGAGGCCGGCGAGACAGTGAACGCGGCCGTCAGGTTGGGGTTCGTCGGCAGAATCACACCCTGCGGCACGAGGCGGAGGTCCACCTGGCGGGCGACCTCGCTCCGGAAATCGCCCGAGTCAACAGGAGTCACCGCGATCGTAATCGTCTGCGCCACCTGGCCGGCCGGGAGCGGCGACGCGTTGGGCGCCGTGTAGCGAATCGTCGTCGGGGTCACCGGCGCCTTGGTGTTGAGCGTGCCGTAGTCTTGGGCGACGCCGCCGACGAAGATTTCGGCGCGGAGCGGAATGCTCTGCGGCTGTCCCGTCGGACTGGTCGAGGTCACGAGGATGTCCACGAAGTCCACGCCGTTCTGGAATAGCGTGTCCTTGTTGGCCGTCATCGTGATGGCTCGCGCCATCGTCGATGGCCCGGCCAGGCTGGGCGGCTCCACGTCCTTGACGGTGCAGCCGGCGAGCAGCGTGAGGGCGAGGGCGCCCGTTGCGGTGACGAATGAAGTTCGCATGATGTCAGTACCTGTCGCTCTCGATTACGGCTCGTCGCCGAAGTCGCCGAACTGCACGTCAATCGTGCCACTCACGGAGATGTCGTTGCCGGCCTGGTCGTGGCCGTAGAACGTGACCTCGGCAATCACTGAGATGAAGCGCAGGCCGCCGCCATTAATCAGGTTCCGCAGGGGCGGCTCCGATTTCGACTGGTGGCGGACCAGGTCGAAGTTGATGGCTGCCGACGAACCAATCTGGATCGTCGCCGTGGTGCCGCCGTCGAAGCCGAACGGCACGTCAACGCCCTCCCGGTTCTGCCCGTCGGTGCGGCGGAACCGGACGCGGTAGCGATTGATCGTGATGGAGTTGATGGCGCTGGGCGCAGTGGTGCTCAGCGCGTTCTTCATCGCAGCGCTGACGGTTGCCTGGCCGAGGTCGTTGAAGATCGTCGGGCTCTTCACGGTGACACCGCCGACGGTCACGTCCACGAGGGTCTGCACGTCCGACAGCAGGCTGGAGGTGAAGGTGCTGGCGGTGCTGCCGCCGCGCGCCCCGGTCACGCTCTCCATGACGAGGAACGACGGACCGCTGCCGGTGCGGGCCAGGTCGGCGCACGAGGCGGCCGACAGCACGCTGACGGCCACCGCCAGGGCTCCAGTCGCGTAACGAACCACGTGAGGTGTGCTCATATGCCCTACTTCAGGATCTTGGGAGTGATGAAGATCAGGAGCTCGTCCTGGCTCTCGCGGTTGGAGTCGTTCTTGAACAACCAGCCGAGGAGCGGGACGCGGTGCAGGAACGGCGTGCGGTCGTTGGTCGTCGACTCCAGGCTATTGTAGATGCCGGCGATCACGGTGGTGTCGCCGTCCGGCACCAGCACCGTGGTGACCGCGCGCTGGGTGTCGATGGCCGGGACCGGCTGGGCCGCGGAGGTCTGCGAGTAGTCTGGTTCGGCCTTCTCCACGAAGATGCGCATGATGATGGTGTTCGACGCGGTGATCTGCGGCGTCACCTTCAGCGTCAGCGCGGCGTCCTTGAAGGTCACGACTACCGTGTTGTTGGCGCTGGTCTGGATGGGAATCTGCGAACCCTGGGTGATTTCCGCTTCGATGTTGTTCTGGGTCGAGACGCGCGGGCTCGACACAATGCGGACCTTGCCTGACGTCTCGAGGGCGCGCAGCGCGACGTCGAGGTTCAGGGCGCCGTTGATCGAGCCAAGGGCGAGGCCGAGGGCCGAGGGCGCCGCCGGGTTGACAGTGCCGGTCCCTCCGGTCAGCACGCCGCTGCTCGGGAACGCCAGGCCGGTGCTGGTGCCCACCGACGGATCGACGCGGCCGTTGAAGCCCCATGAAATACCAAGCTCCTTCGCGAAGTTGCGATTGAGCGTGATGATGCGGGCTTCAATCTCCACCTGCGGCTGCGGGCGATCGAGCGCGACCAGCAGCTCGCTGGCGGCCTGCAGGCGGTCGGCCAGGTCGCGGATGATGAGGGTGTTGGTGCGGGTGTCGATCTGCACGTCGCCACGCGACGACAGCGTGCTGCGCGTGATGATCGGCACCAGGTCGGCGGCCTTGGCGTAGCTCAGCGGCCGCGTGATGATGCGCAGTTCGCCGGCCAGGGCCGTCGCGTCCGCCAGCTTCTTGCGGTCCTCGCTTTCCTGCGCCAGCACGTTCAGCGGTACGATGCGGACGATGGTGCCGTCCACGCTGTAGCCGAGCTTGTTGGCGCGCAGGATGATGTCGAGCGCCTGGTCCCACGGCACGTCGCGCAGGGCCACGTCCACCGACCCCGTGATCGACGGGTCAATCACGATATTGAGGCCGCTGATGTCGGCGAAGGTGCGCAGCACCGCGCGCAGGTCGGCGCCCTGGAAGTCGAGCGTCACGGGATCGCCCGTGAAGGTGCGCTGGCCCTGCGAGTTGGTGGTGGGCTGCAGGGTGTTGTTCGCGGGCGGGGCGGCCTGCGCCACGGCCGGCGCCGCCGCTGACAACGCGGCGAGCGAGGGCTGTGTCTGCGCCGTCGCCGGCTGAATCACGTCGGCGACCTCGCGGGTGATCACTTGCGCGTGGGGGCGTGGCACTTCATCGACGATCGCCACCGGTGCGGAAACCGGAGCCGGGGGCGCCGCCGGCGCGGTGGGCGTGACCAATGCTGCGGACGCTTCGACCGCGCGATTGAAGAGAACGCGAATCTCCTCCCCCACCGTTTCGATCGTGTACGGAATCTTGCGCGCCAGGTCGATCACGACGCGCGTGATCAACGGGTCGCGGCTGTTGGTCGCGACGCGCACGCGCTCGATGCCGGCGGCGTTGACGTTGGTCACCGCCGCGGCGCGGCCGGCCGACACGCCCTGGAAGTCGAGCAGCAGGCGCGGCGGCAGGTCGCGGGCCTCGTCAACCGAGGACGCCACCAGCGGTCCGTTGCCGGAAAGCGTGATGGCATAGCCGTTCGGCAGTTTCCCCGCCTTGACGGCGCGCAGCTCCGTGGCCGGTGCCCGGGTTGCCGCGACGCGCACCGCCGCCTCGGGCTCGGTGAGGAGGGCGGCAACCGGGCGAACCGGCCGCAGCGACTTTGCACCCGGCGCACCTGATGCACTCGACGCACTTGACGCACCCGCCCCCCGATCCACTTCCACCAGGATCATGTTTCTCGAGCTGCGCACGCGGTGCTTCGCCGCGCGATCGAGATTGACGCGGACGCGCGCCACCGGGGCGCCGTCCGGAGCGCTGGCGCCCTCGACGGTGACACCCGCCACCGGGGCGAGCATCGCCGCGATTGGCTTGCCGTTGAGGCCGCCGGCATTCACGTTGCGCAGGTCAACGAGGACGGTCAGCGGATCGGGCTGGCTGGTGAGGTACGCCACCGGCTCGCTGGCTTCGATCAGCACCGTGCTGACCGCGCCGTCGAGCCGCGACGAGATGGAACGTAGGGCTGGGGTTTCGGCGCCGGTCCCGCCAGAGGGGATCGTGCCGCTGGCCGCCAACGTGACGGCCAGGGCTGCGGCCATCGGCGCAGCCAGTACCAGTCGAGGAATGCGACCGTGCATCACTTGACCTCATCTCCACCGCGCAGGAACTTGCGCACTTCGCGCTGCTTGTCGAGCGACAGCGGATCGTTTACTTCTTGCAGAATTACCACCGCTTGCGCGGTGACCGTCCGCACCACACCGTCGAACAACTTGTCGCCGGCTCGAATCGTGTGGATCTTGCCGTCGGGTCCGGCCACCATCGCGAGCCACGTCCCGCGGCTCTGGACGATGCCCTTGACCGAGATCGACGCGGTCTCGAGACCGGGGACGCCCTCGGGCCGCTTGGCCGAGGCATTGGCGCCCCGCACCGCGTCGGTGCCGCGATTGATCAGGTTCAGGAACGGGTCGCGGCGGCCCTCCGGGCTGTACTGGAAGTTCGGCGGCGGCGTCGGCAGCTGCGGCTTGGGCGGCGCCTGCGCCGCGGCCGGCGGCGTGGTTGGAGCGACGGGCGCGGCGGGCGCTTGCGCGCGGGCCACGCCGGCGCCGGCACACACCAGCAGGGCGGCCACGATGGAGCGACGGGCGGTGCGCATCACGATTTCGCCGGCGCCTTCTTCGCCGGCGCCTTCTTGCCCTTGGCGGCGTCGGCCGCGCCCTGCTCGACCAGCACGAAGGTGGTCGCGGTGCAGGCGATGCTCATGGTCGCGCCGGGCGACGGCGTTTCCTTCTGCGTCGCGGTGAGCGCGCCAATGTTGATGATGCGCGGGAACTTGCTGACGCGGTCGAGGAACAGCCCGAGGTTGTGGTAGTTGCCTTCGAGCTGCAGGCTGATCGGCCACTCGGCGTGCAGCTCTTTCATGCTGATCGCCTGCGGGCGGAAGCCGAGGATGACGAGGTTCGACTGCACCGCCAGCGTCTGCACGCGCCGCAGCAGGTCGCCGGCATCGCGCTCGTCGGGCAGGATCGGCTTGAGGCTTTCGAGCCGCGCTTCGAGCTCGGTGACCTGGGCGCGGAACTCCGGGAGTTGGCGCGCCGTCGCCTGCCCCTTGCTGATGCGGCCGCGGATGGTGCTCAACTCGCGCGCCTGCGTGGCGATGGCCGCCTGCCGCGGCATTTCGTAGAAGTAGTAGAACGCGCCGGCGCCGGCGATCGAGATCGCCACGAACAGCCCGAGTTGCGCATGCCACGGCAATTTACCGAGCGAGAAGCTAGCCACGCTTGCCTCCCCTGCCGCCCTTGGTGGCGCCGGCCGGCACCGGGTCGATGCCCGCCATCTGAAACGTGCCGCGAATGGTGAACTGGATCAGGTCGGGCGTCGCCTTGCCGTCGCCGGCGACCACCGCGCTGTCAACAATCTCCACCGGCCGCGCGAAGTAACGCGAGGCCTCGAGGTTGCCGACGAAGTCCGACAGCGAGGTCAGCGTCAGGCACCGGCCCTGGAGCGTCAGCGTGTAGCCGTCCTGTTTCATGCTGGTGAGCCAGGTCATGTCCGGCAGCGCGCGGCTGACCTGATCGACCATGTGCACCGGGGCGTTCTGTCCCTTGCGCAGTTCGTCGATCAGGGCGACGCGCTGTTCCAGCTGCGCCTTGCGGGCCTCGAACGTCTGGACCTGCTTCAGGATCTCGGCGAGGCGGGTCTCTTCGCGCTTCGCCGCCGCCACTTCACGAACCACCTGGGCTTCCTGCTGCCCAATCGCCCAGTAGCGCCATCCCACGCCGACCAGGGTCAGCACGATCAGCAGGCTGCCGATGACGGTGATCTTCTGGCCCGCCTGGAAGCCCTTGCTGACCGCCTTGACGCTGCGGCGCTCAGAGAGGAGGTTGATCCGAATCATCGGTCCGTCACCGTCCGCAAGGCGAGGCCCAGAGCCACCGCCGCGACCGGCCCAAGGTCGTCGGTGCTGTCAATCCCGAGCTTCTTCGCGTCGAACCCGACCTGGCGGAATGGATCGAATCGCTCCACCTCGGTGTTGAAGCGCTCGCGCAGCGACTCGGCGAAGCCGTCGACGCGCGAGGCGCCGCCGCACAGCATGATCCGGTCGATGCGATCACTCGACGCCGTCGCCTTGAAGAAGTCGAACGTCTTCTCGACTTCCAGCAGCACGTTGTCGGTCATGGCGCGGAGCACGGCGCGGGCGTCCTCGAAGGTGGCGCCCTCGACGTCCTGCCCTTTCTTCAGCTGCTCCGCCGCGTCGTAGGGCAGGTTCAGTTCCTTCTGCACCGCCTCGGTGAAGGCGTTACCGCCCATCGAGACGTCGCGGGTGAACACCGACTGTGCGCCGGTCAGGATGTTGATGTTGATGGCGCTGGCGCCGGCATTGAGGATGGCCACCACCGCGGTCGGCTCGAAGCCGTAGTTGGCCTCGAAGGCGTTCTGCAGGGCGAACACGTCGACGTCCACGATCACCGGGGTGCGGCCGGCCTGGGCGATGACGTTGGTATAGTCCGCGATCTTGTCTTTCTTCGCGGCCACCAGCAGCACTTCCATGCTGCCCTGGCTGTCCTGGCCAGTGCCCGGGTCGAGGATCTCGTAGTCGAGGTTCACGTCCTGGATGTCGAAGGGGATGTACTGCTCGGCTTCCCAGTAGATCGACTCTGACAGCTCCGACTCGGTCATCGCCGGCAGGGTGATCTTCTTGACGATCACCGAGTTGCCCGACAACGAGGCGACGACGTCCTTGGCCTTGAACCGCTTGTTGGCGAACAGGCGCCGCACCGCATCCGCGACCGCGCCGCCATCGATGATGGCGCCGTCGACAATGCTGTCGGGCGGCACCGGCTCGACGCCAATGGCCGAGACGCGATACCCCTTGCCCGCCGGCTTGAGCTCTATGGCCTTCACGGAACTCGACCCGATGTCGAGACCCACGAGGCTCTTTGGGCGACGAAACAGCACGTTACGTTGTCTCCAGACCCGACTAGAGGGGCAAACTGAATACCATCTGGCGCGAGCGTTGCCGATCCGACAAAATCGGCCCCAGAACGCCGGAAATGGCTATCCAAGGCGGCATTAGGGTATTCGGCCAACGTACAGAACTGCAAGCGACTGACGATTTTTGTACTTGCGGTTCTGGGCTTAGACCCTTCCCTGCCACCCGGTCTTATCGGAAGGTGATTAGGGTGCCTACAGTGCCCCTCTAGTAGGGTGCCTA
>CAYHCX010000006.1:27753-44160 GCA_964355095.1 uncultured Acidobacterium sp. | reverse complement strand
GGTCTTATCGGAAGGTGATTAGGGTGCCTACAGTGCCCCTCTAGTAGGGTGCCTAAGGTGCCTTAATCCCCGTTGGACAATTTGCGTTCGACCCGAAATAGCTGTATTATTTTGGTTTGCCGTCTTCCCCGTGGAGGCCGGAGGGAACGCCCTCATTAGGAAAGATCGATGCTGACTTACGTACCATCCGTAAAGACCATGCCCACCAAGTGGCATGTGATTGATGCCAATGGCAAGGTCCTTGGCCGCATTGCCACCGACGCCGCGAAGCTGCTGCAGGGTAAGCACAAAGCCATTTACACGCCGTTCCTCGACACGGGCGATCACGTCGTGATCGTGAACGTGGACAAGGTCAAGCTGACCGGCCGCAAGGATGACCAGAAGGTCTACCAGCGCCACAGCGGCTACCCCGGCGGCCTGCGCACCGATCGCGCCAAGGTCGTTCGCGCCGAGAACCCGATGCGCATGGTGGAAGAAGCCGTGCGCGGCATGCTGCCGAAGTCGAAGCTCGGCGACGCCATGTATCGGAAATTGAATGTGTATGCCGGTGACAAGCACCCGCACGCCGCACAAAAACCCACCGCTTTCGAGGTCAAGTAACTTGGCAGCAACAGAGTTCTACGCAACCGGGCGTCGCAAGGAATCCACCGCCCGCGTGTTCCTTCGCCCCGGCACCGGCGCCATCAAGGTCAACAAGCGCGAGTTCGTCGAGTTCTTCCCGCGCGAGACGCTGCGCATCCTGGTAAAGTCCCCGCTCATCCTCACGGAAACCGCCGAACAGTTCGACATCCTGGCGACCGTGTCGGGCGGCGGCATGACCGGACAGGCCGGCGCCATTCGCCTGGGCATCTCCCGCGCGCTGTGCGATTTCAACATCGAGCTGCGCTCGAAGCTCAAGAAAGACGGTTTGCTCACGCGCGATGCGCGCGCGAAGGAACGCAAGAAATACGGAATGGCTGGCGCCCGCAAGCGGTTCCAGTTCAGCAAGCGCTAATGGCTCACATGGATGGAGGCAATTTGACCCCGCTCGCGATGAAGGACCTGCTCGAAGCAGGCGTGCACTTCGGACACCAGACCAAGCGTTGGAATCCCAAGATGAAGCCGTTCATCTTCGGGGAGCGCAGTGGCATCTACATTCTCGACCTCGGCAAGACCGTCAAGCACTATCGCGAGGCCGAGGACTTTGTGCGCCAGCTGGCAGCCGAAGGCAAGTCAATCCTCTTCGTGGGCACCAAGCGCCAGGCGCAGGACGTGGTCGCCGAAGAAGCGACCCGCTGCGGCATGTATTACGTCAACGAACGCTGGCTCGGCGGCCTGCTGACCAACTTCACCACGATTCAGCGCAGCCTCAACCGCCTGCGCGATCTCGAGGCGATGTCCACCGACGGCCGCTACGAGACGATGCCCAAGAAGGAAATCGCCAAGGCCGAGAAAGAGAAGCGCAAGCTCCTCAAGAACCTCGAAGGCATTCGCCACATGGGCCGCCTCCCCGACGCGCTGTTCGTCGTCGACACGCGCAAGGAACAGATCGCCGTCGACGAGGCCCGCAAGCTGAAGATTCCGGTGATCGGCATCGTCGACACCAACTGCGACCCGGACCAGATCGACTACGTCATTCCCGGCAACGACGACGCGCTGCGGTCGGTGAAGCTGTTTGTGTCACGCGTCGCCGACGCGGTGATCTCCGGTCGCGGCCAGCGTGAGTCGGCGATGGCCGAACAGGCGGCCACCGAAGCCGAAGCGGCGGCCGCGCACGAGGCCAGCCGCACCGTCCGCCCGGCGGACATTCGTAAGCCGCAGCGTCCGGCGGAGACCCCGGCCCCGACGGCGTAATCGTCGTTCGCGCTTTCCCCTCGCGCCGGCTGCGATAACACGGGCCGGCGCGTTTTACGTACAACGCGGCTTGGGACTTGAGGCTTGCGGCTTGGGCCAATACCTCTGTTCCAGAAGACCAACCGCAAGCCCCAAGTCACAAGCCCCAAGCCTTAGGAGCACGAGTAATGGCAGTGACAGCAGCACAGGTCAAGGAACTGCGCGACAAGACCGGCGCCGGCATGATGGATTGCAAGTCCGCGCTCGACGAGACGGGCGGCGACATCGACAAGGCGGTGGACGTCCTTCGCAAGAAGGGCCTCGCCCAGGCCGCCAAGCGCGCCGGCCGCCTCGCCAAGGACGGCGTCATCGGCCACTACATCCACCTGGGCGGCAAGGTCGGCGTGCTGGTGGAAGTGAACTGCGAAACCGACTTCGTGGCGCGCACGCCGGACTTCCAGACCCTGGCCAAGGAAATTGCCATGCACATCGCCGCGGCCAGCCCGCTGGTGGTGCGCCGTGAGGACCTCCCCGCCGACGCCGTCGACAAGGAACGCGAGATCTACCGCGCCCAGTTCGCGGCCTCGGGCAAGCCCGCCAACGTGATCGACAAGATCGTCGAAGGCAAGCTTGACAGCTACTACGCGCAGGTCTGCCTGATGGACCAGCCGTCGGTGCGCGACCCGAACGTCACCATCAAGCAGATGGTGGCCGCCGCCACGGCCAAGACCGGCGAGAACGTGACGGTTACCCGCTTCGTGCGCTTCAAGCTCGGCGAAGTCGCGCAGGAATAAGGTGCCTAGGGGGCCTAAGGTGCCTAAGGGGCCTAGGGTGCTATCTGCACCTCAGGCACATTAGGCACCATAGGCACATTAGGCACCTTGTATAATCGATTCGTGCCTTCCGACCCGTCGTCTGCCCCTCCCCACTACAAGCGCATCCTGTTGAAGTTGTCGGGCGAAGCCCTGATGGGCGACCAGCCCTACGGCATCGACCCGGCGATTGCCACGCGCATTGCCCAGGACATCGCCGAAATCCAGGGCCTGGGTGTGCAGACCGCCGTGGTCATCGGCGGCGGCAACATCTTCCGCGGGCTGGCGGCCAGCGCCCGGGGCATGGACCGTTCGACGGGCGACTACATGGGCATGCTGGCCACGGTGATCAACGCCCTGGCGCTGCAGGACGCCCTGGAACACAACGGCGTCCCGACGCGCGTGCTGACCGCCATTGAAATGCGCGCGGTCGCCGAGCCGTTCATTCGCCGCCGCGCGGTGCGCCACCTCGAGAAGGGCCGGGTCGTGGTGTTCGCCGCCGGCACCGGCAATCCGTATTTCACGACCGACACCGCCGCGGCGCTGCGCGCCATGGAAATGAAGGCCGAAGTCATTCTGAAGGGCACCAAGGTGGACGGCATTTATACCGCCGACCCCCACAAGGATCCCACCGCCACGCGCTATGACACGATTTCGTACCTGCAGGTGCTGCAGGCGCGTCTTCAGGTCATGGACGCGACCGCGATTTCTCTCTGCATGGACAACAAGCTGCCGATCCTGGTCTTCAACCTCAAGACGCCGGGCAACATCCGCCGTGTCGTGATGGGCGAGACGATCGGGACTCTCGTCACGGCATAGCCAACAAGGTATCGAATCATGGATGTCAGCGACCTCAAGGGCTTGTTCGCGGAAGTGAAGAAGCGCATGGACACGCACATCGAATTCACGCGCAAGGAACTGGCCGGCGTGAGAACCGGCCGCGCCTCGACCGGCATGCTCGAGGGCGTGCAGGTCGAAGCGTACGGATCGAAGGTGCCCCTCAACCAGGTGGCCACCCTTTCCATCCCCGAGCCGGCGCTGATCGTGGCCCAGCCGTTCGACCCGTCGATCATGCCGGCGCTCGAGCGCGCGATTCGGCTCTCCGACCTGGGCTTGAATCCCGCCTCCGACGGCAAGGTGCTGCGCATCCCGATTCCCTCGCTCACCGACGAGCGGCGCAAGGAGCTGTCGCGGCACGTGCACAAGATGGCCGAAGAGGGCCGCAATCACGTCCGCGTCGTTCGGCGCGACGCCAACGACAAGCTGAAGAAGATGCTCAAGGAGCATCAGATCTCCGAAGACGACGAGAAGCGCGCGCTCGAGGAAGTGCAGAAGCTGACCGATACGCACGTCAAGGCGACCGACGACCTGCAGGCCAAGAAAGACCAGGAGTTGCTTGGCAAGTAGTTTCTTCACGCACCTCGAGTGCGGCAGCGGATGCGGCGCGGGCCCCTTCGATCCGCGCGACATTCACTTTCTCTGCCCGTCCTGCAAGCTGCCGTTGCTCGCCCGTTACGACCTCAAGGCGGCACGGGCGTGGAAGAAAGAGTCGCTAACCGGCCGCGCCCCGACGATGTGGCGCTATCGCGAGATGCTGCCGCTGCTCGCCGGCGACGAACCCGTCACGCTTGGCGAAGGTTTCACGCCGCTCATCCACGCCAAACGGCTCGGCGCCACGCTCGGCCTCGAACGGCTGCTGATCAAGGACGAATCGCTCAACCCGACCAACACGTTCAAGGCCCGCGGCCTCTCGGCGGCAATTTCCCGCGCCCGCGCGCTCGGCGCGACGACGGTGTTCCTGCCCACGGCGGGGAACGCGGGGAATGCGGCGGCCGCCTACGCCGCCGCCGCCGGGATGAAGTGCGAAGTGTTCATCCCGAAAGACGCCAAGCAGCCATTCATTGACGAATGCCGCTTGTACGGCGCCAACGTCACGCTGGTCGCAGGCATGATCACCGACGCCGGAAAGGTGGCGACCGCGACGGCCAAACCGCTCGGGTGGTACGAAGTCTCGACGTTCCGGGAACCCGGCCGGTGCGAAGGCAAGAAGACCATGGGCTACGAACTGGCCGAACAACTCGGTTGGACGCTGCCCGACTGGATCATCTATCCCACCGGCGGCGGCACCGGCATAGTCGGCATGTGGAAGGCCTTTGCGGAGCTCGAAGCCATCGGCTGGCTGACCTCGATGCGGCGCCCGAAGATGGTCTCGGTGCAGACCGACGGCTGCGCACCGATCATCCGCGCCTTTCACAGCGGCGCCGAGACCGCCGGAACCTGGGAGAATGCCCACACCGTGGCCGACGGCTTGCGCGTGCCGCGCGCCATCGCTGACTTCCTGGTGCTGCGCGCCATTCGCGAGAGCGGCGGCACCGCCGTCTCGGTATCCGATGCCCAGATGGTGGAAGACATGATCGCCATCGGCAGCAATGAAGGCGTCTCGGCCGCCCCCGAGGGCGGCGCGACCTTGAGCGCCATTCGAAAGCTCGTTGCCGATGGCACGATCAAACCGCACGAGACCGTCGTGCTCTTCAACACCGGCGGCGCGCTGAAGTACCTCGACGTCCTGCGCTGAAGGTGTGGCGCCTAAAGGCGGATGCCACGGTTAGTCGCCGAGGGAGACGCCCAGTGCCCTCGCGGTCCTGAGCAAGTCGTAGTCGAGAGGCACCGTCTTGGTGCGGCCCACCACGTCGGCGAGCGGAATGGGCACGATGTCGGGCGGATTATTGGCGACCATCTTGCCGAACACGCCCCGCCGCAGCAGCTCCACGGCGGCACCACCGAACCGCGTCGCCAGCACGCGGTCGAACGCCGTCGGCCCGCCGCCGCGCTGCAGGTGGCCGAGCACCACGCATCGCGCTTCGCGCCCGGTCATCTCTTCGAGTTGCACCGCGACGGTAATGCCCACGCCGCCAAGCCGCTCGACATAGCCGGCCCGCGCCGCCTCGCGAAGGGTGGTGGTGCCGCCGATCGGCTTGGCGCCTTCCGCCACCACCACGATGCTGAACTTGGCGCCGAACGATTCGCGCCGGCGAATGGCGGCGGCCACCTTCTCGAGGTCGTAGGGAATCTCGGGCATCAGGATCACGTCGGCGCCGCCGGCGATGCCGCCGTGCAGCGCGATCCAGCCGGCGTGGCGGCCCATCACTTCCACCACCATGATGCGCTTGTGCGCCTCCGCGGTGGTGTGGAGCCGATCGATCGCGAGCGCCGCGAAGTCCACCGCCGTGTCGAAGCCGAAGCAACTGGTGGTGCCGACAATGTCGTTGTCGATCGTTTTCGGCACGCCGACAATCGGAATGCCTTTCAAGTGGAACTGGTGCGCGATGCTAAGGGAGCCGTCACCGCCGATCACGACCAGCGCGTTCAGTCCCATCTTGTGGAAGGTCTCCACCACCTTGTCGGAGTAGTCCACCTTGCCTTCGGGCGTGTCGACGGGATACTCGAACGGGTTGCCGTGATTGGTGGTGCCGAGAATGGTGCCGCCGAGGCGCAGGATGCCGGTTACGTCCTTGGGCGTGAGCACCCGCGTCCGCGAGGGATCGAGCAGACCATCGAAGCTGTCTTCGAGGCCGACCACTTCGATACCGGCGTTATGAGCGGCCTTGACGACGGCGCGAATGACGGCGTTGAGACCAGGGGCGTCTCCGCCGCCGGTGAGAACGCCGATTTTCTTGACTAAAGGCACTTAGGAATCCTCGAATGTCAGAGCCGTGACGCGAGAATGCGTCACTTTTCGCTCTATCTTTGATATTATTATCCAGTTATTGACCTGACGGGCGGCTAGCTCAGCTGGGAGAGCGCAGCGTTCGCAACGCTGAGGTCGGGAGTTCGATCCTCCTGCCGTCCACCATCCTTCGCTCACGCAATACCCGGTGAGCTTCGGCTCGGTAAACCCACCGTAGCCAGTTTGCCATCACGAGCCTGCCGCGCCGAAGCGCAAAGCAACCATTCCGCGCGAAGGCGGGTCCTAATAGTATGGGTACCGTGAGGTTTCTTCTCGCGTCTCTTGCTCTCCTGGCCGGCTCTGCCGCACTGCTCGCGCAGGCGCCACAGGATGCCACGGCCCTCGCGACAAAAGTGCAACAGCGCTACAACGGCATCAAAGACTTCCAGGGCGACTTCGTTCAGACCTATGAGGGCGGCGTGCTCCGCACCAAGGCCACCGAGCGCGGGACGGTGGCCATCAAGCGGCCGGGACGCATGCGATTCACCTACACCAAGCCCGAGCGCAAGGAGTTCGTGTCTGACGGCACGCGGCTGTACACCTACCTGGTGGCCGACAAGCAGGTGATTGTCAGTCCGGCGCCCAATTCGTCGGACGGGGACATCCCCTCCCTCTTCCTCACCGGCCAGTCGGACCTGGGACGCGACTACGTGGCGACCTTCACGCCGTTGCCCGGCGCTGCACCGGGTTTGATCACGCTCAAGCTGGTGCCGAGGAAGCCGCACCCCGATTACGACTCGCTCGGCATCGGCATGGACCCGAAAACCCTGCAGATCCAGTTCCTGACCGCGTCCGACAAGCAGGGCGGCCGCTCCTCCTTTGCCTTCAGCAACCTGAAGGAGAACCGGGGTTTGACCGATAAAGATTTTGAATTTCGCATCCCACGCGGCGTGGATGTGGTGACCAATGGTGCACGCTCCCAGTAACCCGCCCGGCCGTCCGGCCCGCGTCGCCCTCGTGCTGGCCATCGCGGTCACGCTGACCTCCTGCGCCAGCACCGGCTCCCTCAACGTCGCCCGCGGCGCGGAAGACACGCAGAACTACGACGTCGCCGTCGCCGAGTACACCAAGCTGCTCCGCGGCAACCCGAACAGTCGCGAGGCCCAGCAGGGCCTCGAGCGGGCCAAGCTGCGCGCCTCCCAGGATCACTTCAGCAGGGCGCGCCGCCTGGCGGCCACCGGCCAGCTCGAAGAGTCCATGGTCGAGTACCAACTCGCCTCGGAACTGAACCCCGGCAACGGCGACATCGAACGCGAACTGCAGGAGACGCGCACGCAGTTGCGTGCCAAGGTCGCGGTCCGCGAAGACGGCAAGACCCGGCTCGAATCGCTGATCGCCCAGAGCCTCGACGCGCCCCTGCCCGGCGCCACGCTGCCAACCGGCCTCAAGCTTCCAGACAGCCTGGTGTTTCGCGACGCCGGCTCGCGCGACGTCTACTCGGCCATCGGCAAGTTCACGAACCTGAGCGTCCTGTTCGACCCGGCGTTCCGCGATCAGCCGGTGTCGATCGACCTGCGCGGCGTCTCGCTCGAAGAGGCGCTGACCTCGGTGTCCACGACCACCCGCAACTTCTGGCGCTCGACGGCGGCCAACACCATCACGATCGTCCCCGATACGGCGGCCAAGCGCCGCGAGTACGAAGAAGAGATCGTGCGGACGTTCTACCTGAGCAACGCCGACCTCAAGGAGACCATCGACATCCTGCGCATTGTCGTGGACGCCCGCCGGCTGGCGGCGATGACCGCGACCAACGCGATCACGATCAAGGACACGCCCGAGCGCATCACCGCCGCCGGCAAGATCATCGCCGCCATCGACAAGGCGCGCCCGGAAGTCATCATCGACGTCGAGCTGCTCGAGGTCAATCGCACCCACCTGCACGAGTACGGCCTGCAGGTGGCGTCGCCGACATCATCAGCGACCGGGCCGACCGGGCTCAGCGGCCAGGCCGACATCAACAAGGAGGGACTGTCGCTTCGCAGTCTCACCAGCCTGACCTCGGCTGACGTGCTGCTCACCAACCTGCCGTCGCTCTACTACCGCCTGCTCAAGAACGACAGTGCGACCCGGATCCTGGCCAACCCTCAGCTCCGCACGTCGGAAGGCATTCCGGCGCAGGCCCGCTTCGGCGAGCGCGTGCCCGTGCCGGTCACGACCTTTGCGCCGATCGCCGCGGGCGGCGTGCAGACGCAACCGATCACGTCCTTCAACTACGAACCGATCGGCGTCAACATCGACATCACGCCCCGCATGCACCATGACGATGCGGTGACGCTGGCGTTGAAGGTGGAGTTGAGCAGCATTTCGGGATCGGGCTTCGGCGGGCTGCCCACCTTCGGCAGCCGCTCGATCAACACCGTGATCCGGCTCAAGGACGGCGAAACCAACATGCTCGCAGGCCTGATCCGCGACGAGGAACGCACGTCGCTCGCGAGCATCCCCGGCCTGGGCGACATCCCGGTGATTGGCCGCCTGTTCGGCTACAACCGCAAGGAAACGCAGGAGACGGACATCATCCTGACGCTGACGCCGCGAATTGTCCGCGTGTTGAACCTGACCGCGGAGGATCTGCGGCCGTTCCGGATGGGACGTGACGGCGGCGCGCCAATCACCGACGTGGCACCGCTGCCAATCCCCCTGCCGGCGCCGGCGCGGCCTCCTGGCGGCGACGAGGCCGGTGCGACGCCCGCGCTGGCCCCGGCGTTCCCCGCCACGGCGGGTCCAGCCGTGCCGGTAAAGACGCCGGCGCCGGTCAAGCCGCCTAAGGGAAGTTAGAAGGGTTCAGACGCGGGCGACCGACGCGCCCAACTTCTGCAGCCGCTCCACCAGCCGGCTGTATCCCCGCTCCACCGTCTCCAACGGCTCGACCCTGCTCTGCCCATCGGCGGCCAGCGCCGCGGCAATCAACGCCATGCCTGACCGGATGTCGCGGCTGTCGAGGCTCTTGCCACGCAGCTTCCGCGGTCCGGTGACGATGATCCGGTGCGGGTCGCACAGGAACAGATCCGCGCCCATGCCGCTCATCTGCTCGAGGGCAAACAGCCGCAGCTCATAGAGCCAATCGTGGACCAGCGTGGTCCCGTCGGCCTGGGTGGCGAGCACGGTGACGAGGCTGACGAGATCGCTGGGGAAACTGGGCCACAGCCCGGTGGTGATGCGGCCGGCGCCGGTCAGCCGCGACGACTCGACGCGGAACACGTCGTTGTCCTGCACGCACTGGACGTTCATCTTGCCCAGCACCGAGGCCACCACTTCCATGTCCACGGGCCGCGTACCGCCAATCTCGACGTGGCCGCCCGTGATCGCGCCGGTCACGGCCCAACTGCCCGCCTCGATGTAGTCGCCGTACAGCGTCTTCTCGGCGCCGGATCGCCGGCTGACGCCCTCGACGCGGATGGTGTGCGAGCCCTCGCCCGTCACGCCGACGCCCATCGCGCGAAGGAACTCGCACAGCTCCACCACGTGCGGCTCGCAGGCGGCATGGCGAATCTCGGAGACCCCGGGTGCGGCGGCCGCGGCCAGCAGCGCCGTTTCGGTTCCGGTGACGGAGGCTTCGTCCAGGTAGATCGACGCGGGGTTCAAGCCCTTGGGCGCCTCGAGCCGGTGGCCGGAGCCGGGCACGACATGCGCGCCCATGGCCGACAAGGCTTCGAGATGCGTCTTGATGGTGCGCCGGGCCGGAAAGTCGCCGCCCGGCGGCGCGACGCAGGCGCGGCCGCGCCGGGCCAGCAGCGGGCCCAACAGGAGCACGGATCCGCGCAGCCGGCCGACCAGCGCGCTGTCAGGCTCGTCCTTGCTCACCTCGACGCAGCGGATGCGCAACGTCGTGCTGCCGATGCCTTCGACCTCCGCCCCGAGGTCGAGCAGAAGCCGCGCCATCACCTCGACATCCGCGATTCGCGGCATGTTGCGCAACGTGCACCACTCGCTCGTCAACAGGCACGCGGCCATCAGCGGCAGGGCCGCGTTCTTGTTGCCTTCGACGTCGATGCGGCCTTCGATGCGATGGCCGCCTTCAATCACTAGAGTGGACATGGGTTCAGAACTGGCCTAGACAGATGATCTCATCTCGCAAGGTGACGCCGAAGCGTTCTTTCACCGCCGCGCGGCAACGCTCGATGAGCGCCTTGATGTCGGCCGCGGTGGCGGTGCCGTCGGTGATCACGAAGTTGGCGTGGGTCGGCGACACGCGGGCACCGCCCAGCACCGCGCCCTTCAGGCCGGCCCGGTCCACGAGCGCGCCGGCCGAGGGCGGGATGCCGTCCGGGAGGTGATCGCGCGACGCGGTCGGATTCATGAAGATGCAGCCGGCGCTCGGCGACGCCAGCGGCTGGGTCCGCTTGCGGAACGCCAGCGACTCCCGCGCCACCCGGCGCAGGGCCGCCGGGTCGGCGCCCGGCGTCACCCGAAACGCCGCCCACAACACGACCTCGCCGGTGTGCTTCAGGCGGCTGCAGTCGTAGTCGAACTCCATGCCGTCCGCCGACGCCTGCAGGAGGGTGCCGTCGGGACGCACCAGGCGGACGCTTTCCACCAGGTCGCCGATGTTGGTCTGTTTCCAGTGCGCGTTGCCGTGGATGGCGCCGCCCACCGTGCCCGGCGTGCCGGCCCAGGCCTCGAGGCCGGCGTCGCCCCGGTTGATGGTCCAGCGCACGAGACTGTTGATGGTGACGGAGGCATCGGCGCCAACGAGGTGGGTGCCAACCTTGTTCACCGAGCCGCCGCGCGGGCGGATCACCAGTCCGCGCACGCCGCGATCCGAGACCAGCACGTTCGAGCCGCCGCCCAGCATCGTCACCGGCTGCCCTGCCGCCTTCGCGGTCTTCACGGCCAGGACGAGTTCCTCGGCGTTGACCGGTTCGAACAGGACGTCGGCCGGACCGCCGACCCTGAAGGTCGTGAGCGGCGCGAGCGGCGCATTGATCGAGACGCGGGCGGCGCCAAATGCGGACGTCATGGCCGTCACCAGCGCACTCACGAGGCGTCCTTGAGATCCGCATATCGCAGCAACTGCCGCTCTCGCGCGATCAGCGCCGTGACAGCTTCCTGCCGCGAGCACAGGATGAACTCGATGAAGTCGCCGGGCGCGAGCTGCCCGGCCAACGGCAGGTCGGCGGAGATCACGTGACCAATCTTCGGGTATCCACCGGCCGTCTGTCGATCGGCCATCAGCAGAATGGGCTCGCCGGCCCCGGGCACCTGGACCGCACCCATCCCGACCGGCTCCGAGATCAGCTCGCCATCGCGGACGCGAGCCAACGCCGGCCCCTCCAGGCGATAGCCCATGCGGTTGGACCGTGGGGAGATCCGGAAACTCACGCCGACCACCGCCTTCAGCGCATCGGCGCGGAACCACTCGTCCTGCGGCCCCGGCACGACGCGCAACTGCGCGCGGCCGCCCGTGGGGAGCGTCAAGCCTGCCGCCTTCCGCGACGGACGGGCCGAAGGCCGTGCCAGCACCGGCACGCGATCGCCCGTGATCAGCGCGCGGCCGTCCACGCCGCCCATGCGGCTCACCAGATGCGTCGCCCGGCTGCCCAGCACTGCCGCCGTCTGGATGCCGCCGGCCACGCCCACATAGGCACGCGCGCCTTCCACGATGCGCCCGAACTTCAGGCGTTGCCCGGGCCGGACTGGAAACGAAGCGGCCATCGGCACTGGCTGGCCATCGCAGGTCGCATCGAAATGGGCGCCGGCAATGGCGAGCGTGGTCTCCGCGTCGATGATCATCTCCGGGCCGATCAGCGTGACTTCAAGCGTCGCCGCATCCACCTCGTTGCCGACCAACTGGTTGGCGAGCCGATGTGAGAACGCGTCCATCGGGCCGGCCACCGGCACGCCGAGCGCCTGATGCCCGTGCCGTCCCACGTCCTGCACCGTGGTCAGCAGGCCGGGCCTGATGATGTCGAGCGAGCCGAGGCTCATGCGGCGCCGCCCGGTTGCGGCACGAATCGCACGAGGTCACCCGGCGCCAGCAGGCTCGGCTGCGGGCGGTTCGCGTCGAACATCGCCGCCGGCGTGCGGCCGATCACTTGCCATCCCCCGGGGCTCGCGACCGGGTAGACGCCCGTCTGTTCGCCGGCGATCCCGACCGAGCCGGCGGGCACACGCTCCCGGGGCACGCGGTGGCGCGGCGCGGCAATGCGCGAATCCACCCGGCCCATGTAGGCGAACCCGGGAACGAATCCGAGCATGTAGACGCGATACGTTCGCGCCGCATGCCACGCGATCACGTCAGCCGTTGAACACCCGGCAAATGCCGCGACGGCCTCCAGGTCGGGGCCGTACTCGCCGCCGTACGCCACGGGAATCTCGATCGGCGCCCGCGGCGTCACACCTGCGATCGCGTCCAGCCCGCTGGCATCATCGGCGATGGCCCGTTCGAGGGCGCCGAGGTCGGTGTGCAGCGGGTCGAAATGCACCCCCACCGTGCAGTAGCCGGGCACCACATCGCGGATGCCACGGCCGCCCCGCCGGCGCAAACGCGACGCCAACGCGATGGCCCGCTCATTCACCACCGGATCGATCACCGGCTCGAACTCGACGAGCAGCATCGAGTCGCCGCATTCGCGGATCTTCATTTCAGAGCGCTCACAAGCTTGCCGTGAATCCCGCCAAAGCCGCCGTTCGACATCACGACAATCACGTCACCCGGGCGGGCTTCCCGCGCGACCGTCTCGACGATGGCGTCCACTGTCGGCAGGTGGCGCGCGGCGACATTCCGGGCGCGCAGGTCCTCCACCAGCCTGGCCTCCGACAGCCGCTCCTCGGCCGGCAGGCTCGATCGGAAGATCGAGGCCAGCACGACCTCATCCGCTCCAGCGAACGCCCGCGCGAAGTCATCCTGGAACACGCGCCGGCAAGACGATGCCGACCGGGGCTCGAAGATGGCCCACAGGCGCCGGCCGGCGGCGGATCGGCGAAGCGCCTTGAGCGTTTCCTCAACCGCCGTCGGGTGGTGCGCGAAGTCGTCGTAGACGGTGATGCCGCGCACCTCGCCGACCACTTCGAGCCGGCGCTTCACGCCCGCGAACTCGGCGAGCCCTCGACGCAGGGCGTTGACGTCGAGGCCGAGGTCGGCGCCCACCGCAATCGCGGCGAGCGCGTTGCGCACGTTGTGCTCGCCCAGCATCGACATCCGGAACCGGCCGTGATCGCGCGCCCCCTGCAGCACGGTGAACGCGGTGTCGGCGCCGCTCTCAATGTCGATCGCCCGCCAATCGGCGGCTGCCGCCAACCCGAACGTCTGGACCCGGCTTCTGGCCAGCGGCGCCAGCGCCGCGGCGTCCGGGCTGTCGAGGCCGAGCAGCGTCAGCCCGCTGCGCGGGACCAGGTTCACCAGCCGCTTGAACGCCAGCCGGACCTCATCGAGATCGGCATAGATGTCGGCATGATCGAACTCGAGGTTGTTCACGACGGCGACGTCGGGAAGGTACTTCAGGAACTTGGCGGTCTTGTCGAAGTAGGCGCTGTCGTATTCATCCCCTTCGATGACGAAGGCCTTGCCCTTGCCGATGCGATAGCTCGCCCCGTCCTTGCCGAAGTTCCGCGCGATGCCGCCGACCAGCACGGTGGGGTCGGCGCCGGCGGCGGTCAACAGCCATCCGGTCAGGGATGTCGTGGTGGTCTTGCCATGCGTGCCGGCGACCACGATCGACTGGGCGTCCCACAGCCAGTGATCCCGGATGGTCTCGGGCAACGAGGCGTACCGCAGGTTCCGATCGAGCACGGCTTCGAGTTCGGCGTTGCCTCTCGAGATGGCGTTGCCGACCACGACGAGGTCCCACGCGCCGGCGACGTGCTCGGGGCGGTAACCTTCGAGCACCGTGATGCCCTCGGCGGCCAGGAAGTCGCTCATCGGCGGATAAACCTGCTCGTCGGAACCGCTGACGTCGTTGCCGGCCTGCTTGAGCAACGCGGCCAGCGTCGCCATGGCCGTACCGCACACACCAATCAGGTGAATGCGAGCCACTAGGACACCGCCGCTTCCGTGATGACCACGGCCGGTGAGCCATCACCGACTACTTGCGCGGGCACGCCGAACGGCAGCGTCCAGGTCGCACCGGCGGTGTGGCCAGATGGGAAGCCGAACAGCACCGGCCCGCCAAACCCGGCCGTGAAGTCGCGCAGCACGTCGCGAATGGCCGGGCCGCCGCCCGGCTCGTCGCATCCAGGGAACTCCCCGAACACCACCGCGCTCGCCCGCCCGAACAGGCCCGCCTGCGCGAGCTGCGTCAGCATGCGGTGAATGCGATACGGCCGTTCGCCGGTGTCTTCGAGGAACAGCGCGCACCCCTGCGGCGCGTCGAACGCCCATGGCGTGCCGAGGGACGACACCAGTTGCGTCAGCGTGCCGCCGACCAGCCGCCCCATCGCGTGGCCGGCGTGCAGCACCTCGAGCGCCGCCGGGCGCATCTCCCCCGCCGGCTCGCTCGACATCACCACGCGCCTGAACGACGTCTCGTCGTAGGCGGACGGCCCCTTCGACAGCCGGCGATCGATCATCGGTCCGTGAATCGCCGTCAGTCCGTTCAGCAGGTAGAACGACAGGATCGCGGTGATGTCGCTGCAGCCGATCAGCGCCTTCCGGGATTTCCTCAGCAGCGCGGGATCGAGCAACGGCAGCACCTGCGCGCTGCCATAGCCGCCGCGCATCGCGACCAGCGCGCTAATCGAGGGGTCGGCCCACGCCCGCGCGATCGCCCTGGCGCGGACCTGCGCCGAACCGGCCACGAATCGGTCCTTCTCGAACAGCGACTCGTCGAAGACCGCCTCGAGGCCAAGGCGCGCGAGTTCGGCGACGCCCGCCTCGACTTCTTCCGGGGCAAACGAACTGGCCGGCGCAACGATGGCGACGCGATCGCCCGGGGACAACTGGCGAAGCTTGATCACAGAAAGGCCGCCATTTCGGCGGCGATCAATTGGTGCTCTTCGCGGCCGAGCAACTGGCGCATGTCACGGGCGCGGCTGGCCGGCATTCGCCGCTCGCCCATCAGGAACCGTTCCTTCGCCCGCCGCAACCGCAGGAACGCATCGTCCGACCGCGCGGGCGTGATGGCGCCGGATTCGACCGCCTTCACCAGGGCTTCAAGGGTCCGCGCCTGCAGGTCCACATCGCCGCCGCAGACGAGGATGCCGTCACAGCCGGCGCGGATGGCTTCGACCGCGGCCTCGGGGACCGGGTAGCGCGCGCTCACCGCCTTCATCTCGAGATCGTCGCTGAGGATCACGCCTTCGAACCCCAGCTCGTCCCGCAGCAGCGCTTGCACGATTTTGGGCGACAGCGTTGACGGCCGGTGCTCATCGAGCGACGGCACCAGCACGTGCGCGGTCATGATGAACGCGACCTTTTCAGCCACCGCCGCCCGGAACGGCTCGAACTCGATGGCCCGCAGGCGATCGGGCGGATGCTCGACCAGCGGCAATTCGAGGTGCGAGTCCGTGCTGGTGTCGCCGTGGCCGGGGAAGTGCTTGCCGCACGCCGCGACGCCGGACTCCTGCAGCGCCTTGATGATCACGCGTCCCAACCGCGCCACGTCTTCCGCGCGCTCGGCCAGGGCGCGATCGCCGATGACCGGGTTCTTGGGGTTGGTGTGGATGTCCAGAACCGGCGCGTAGTCGAGCGTGATGCCGACGGCCGACAGCTCGCCGGCCAGCGCCTTCGCGAACCGTTCGGCGAGCGCCTCCCCCTCCTCCCGGCCGGCACGGCCCAACGTCGCCATCGGCGGCCACGTCGTGAAGGGCTCCTTCAACCGGGCGACGCGGCCGCCCTCCTGGTCCACGCTCACCCACGCCGGCGCCGTCCGGCCCAGCGCTTCGCTCTCGGCCGCCAGCTCCGCCACCTGCTCCGGCGCCTCGATGTTGCGGCTGAAGAAGATCAGGCCGCCGAGGTCGAACTCCTTCGCCAGCGATCGCATTTCGACCGGCATGGTGCGGCCGGGAATGCTGCCAATCAGAAATTGTCCGACGTCGCGGCGCGTGGCTAGTGGCATAGGTTTGTCGGGCACCCCTTAAGGGGTGCCCTACAAATTATAATTGCGCCGTGCGAATTTCAGC
>CAYHCX010000006.1:0-27653 GCA_964355095.1 uncultured Acidobacterium sp. | reverse complement strand
GGGCACCCCTTAAGGGGTGCCCTACAAATTATAATTGCGCCGTGCGAATTTCAGCGTCGGCGCCCACACGAATTGATCTGGCGGGCGGCACCATCGATATCTGGCCGTTGTACCTCTTTCACCCCGGCGCGCAAACGCTCCATATCGCCATCAGCCTCAGGGCGCACGCGTGGATCGAGCCGCGACCGGACGACCGCATTGAGCTGGTCTCGGAAGACATCGACCGCCAGGTGAACCTGTCGGCCGATCAGCTCCGGGACGATGAGACGCTGCCGCTGCTCGGCCGGCTGGTGCACCGGTTCGGCGCGCACGGCTTGCGCCTGACCACGCGCGGGGAGTCGCCCGCCGGCGCCGGCATTGCCGGCTCCTCGGCGCTCAACATCGCCATTTGCGGCGCCCTGGCGCACTTCGGGCACCACGACCTCGACCCGGAAGCCTTGATGGAGATCGCCAAGGACGTGGAGGCACAGGTCATCCACGTGCCCACCGGCCTGCAGGACTATCGGCCGGCCATGTATGGTGGCATCGCTGCCCTCGAACTGGATGCGGGCCGTCCCACCAGGGTTCCCCTCGACGTGGATCCCCAGGCGCTCGAACAGCGGCTGGTCCTCTGCTACACGGGCGAACCCCGCAACTCCGGCACCAACAACTGGGACATCACCAAGCGCCACATCGACGGCGACCGCCACGTCTTTGACTGCTTCGAACGCATCCGCGACACCGCCGCCGAGATGCGGGCAGCCCTGATCCGGGGCGACTGGGACGCGACCGCGCGGTGCCTGGCGACCGAATGGGACAACCGCAAGCGCCTGGCGCCAGGGGTGACGACGCCCGCGATCGAGGATCTGATCGCGCGCGCCACCGCGGCCGGCGCCCTGGGCGCCAAGGTATGCGGCGCCGGCGGCGGCGGATGCCTCGTGTGCATGGCTCCACCGGAGCAGGTGCCGGCCGTGCGTGAAGCACTCGCTGACGGCGGGGCCCGGCTGCTGCCTTTCCACATCGAGATCACCGGCTTGAGCGTCGTCGAAGAATGACCACTCCCGTGCCCACGCCGCTGGATAACCGCGCCATCGCGCGCGTCCTCCTGGAGATCGCCGACCTCCTGAAAGAGTTCCCCGAGACTCTACTCGACGTCTTGCGCCAGGCGGCGAGGGCCGGCCGCATGGACCTGGCCGACGATGGCTGTGCCGAGGGGCCTGACCCCGTATAATCCCTGCAATGGATCCCGTCGCGGAAATCAAGAAGCTCTACTACGGCGCCACCAAGGCCACCATCCAGCAGGACGTCGAACGGGCCATCGACCTGCTCAAGACGCTGCCGACGGAAGAGGAGCGCGAGCGGGTCGCCGTGTATATGGATGGACTGTCGCAGATGCGGTCGGAATGGTCCGCCTCCGCTCGCCCGAAGGCTGGCGAGCTTCGGCGAGAGCCCGCCGAAGCGGCCTCCGGCCGCGCAGGCGGCTCCCAGGCGGCGCGGGGCGGCGGCGCTACTTCCGAGGCGCGCTCAGGCGCTTGCGGGCCGCGAGGCGCAGCGCCTCCGCGATATTCCGGTCCGTCGAAAGCCTCTTCACGTCGCCCTCGGTAAGGCGCTGCATCAGGTTCATCGACATCGCGACCGGCGTCTTCGAGTTCTTGACCAGGCTGAGCACCACGCTGTAGTTCTTGGTCCACGCGCGGCTTGACGCGATGGTGCGGAGAATGTCCTCGGAGACGTTCCCCATCTTGGCGAAGGCCTCGACCTCGGCATCGTTCACTTTCGGGCAGCTGAGCACCGCCGAGGCCACCATCCGGTTGGGATCGCGAATCAGGACCGCCCGCATTTCCCGCGTGCCCTTCATGGCGCACTTCACCTTTTCCGGCACGCTCATCGAGGCCAGCCGCTGCGTGAAGGTCTGCGCCGTCTCGCCTTCCAACTGGTCGTAGCTCATGCCCGAGTCGTCGGTGTCGACGAGGGGCTCGTCGAAGTCGGGTGCGGGGGTGTCGGACAGCGTGATGCCCCGGTGGATGAAGAACTCGCGGAGCTCGGTCGGGACGTCCGATCGCGCGATGAAACTGCCGATCAATTCGGCGGGCAGCGTCTTGAGGGTGGCCTCGGCGGTGTCGCGAATCTCGCTGTCGGCGTCTGACGAGAGGATCATCAGGATGCCGAGTTGCTCGAGGGGCCTCGGCGCCACCGCGCCCTGGGCGGCCAGCAACCGCACGTCGCGCGCCACTTCACCGCGCCGGAAGAACTCCAGCAGCGGCGTGCGTAGACCGGCTTCCATCAGTAGCGAACCAGAAAGTCCTCGTAGTCGTCGCGGCCGATCCGAACCGACAGCACCTCGCCAGGTGCGCCAAGAAGCCGGCCGGCCTGGCCGTTGATGCTGAACTGCACGGCCGAGGCGTTGTCGCCCAGCAGCAGCAGTTCTTCACCCAGTTCGAGCGGGACGCTCTCGCCTTGTTCGACCGTGCGCCCCAGCACTTCGCGGCCGTCGGCGACAATGCGCAACTGGCAGCGCGACGAGATGGTCAGGGTCACCACGACCGGACGCGGCAACGTCACCGAGGCTTCGGTGAAGCCGCCAGCCGGCAGCACTTCGGATTGAAACCTGGCGGGCAGCGGCGGAGCCGCTTCGACGACCGTCGCCACGTCAGTGGTGCGAAGCGACGGCCAGCCGAAATAGGCCACGCCCGCCAGCAGCGGCAGCACCGCGCCCACAATCGTCAGAACCTTCTGGAACGAACGCGACGGCTCGGGTGCCACCACGACGGCCGCCGAGACCGGCGCCGGCAAGTCATCGGGGTGCGCGGCCGTGAAGTCGCGCAGCATCTGTTCGGGATTGAGGCCGACCTCGCTGGCCACGACGCGAACGATCGCGCGGCGGTAGATGCCTTCGGGCAAGGCCGAGACGCACCCGCCCTCCAACGCTTCGATGGTACGCACGGACAGCTTCGTCGTCTCGGCGAGCTGGCGACAAGACAGGCCTTTTGCCTCGCGGGCCTGCTTCAGTCGCTTAGCCGGATCGAGCGTGCGTTGCATGGCTGCAGCTGCGATGGACGAACGTTGGTTAATTGCCAGAACTGCCTATCTTTCAAGGGGGCAGACGGACATCTTAGGAAAGCGGGTGTGCAGAGTCAAACCCCAAACGCATCACCATGACCCGTTTCTGCACAAACTCATTCATGCGAGCGCCGGGTTCCGGAAGAAAGGCCCCGATCGCGGCCAAGCCGGCTGCGCCACTAGCTGCCACGAGGGGAATTGATGGCAGGTCCACCCCGCCGATGGCGAGGACCGGCCGACCGGCAGCCGCCAACACAACACCCGCCAATCCGTCCCAGCCAAGGCACGCCGCCGACGGCTTCGACACCGTTGGCAACACCGTTCCGGCAATAAGGTAGTCGGCATCTGCCGCGGTCGATGCAGCGGCCTGACCGTGAATGGATCGGCCCACCAGGAAGCCGGCAGGCGACAGCCGCCGGGCGGCGGCCGTCGTGAAGGACCGCTCCTTCAGGTGAACGCCCGCGGCCCCGGTCACCAGCGCCACGTCGAGCCGATCGTTCACCAGGATCCGGCTGGACGTGTCCCGGGTATCAGCGACAACCATCCGCACAAGGTCCGCGAGGGCCCTCGCCTCCAGGTCCGGCTCCCGCACCTGCACCAGATCGACACCGGCAGCCGCGGCGGCACGAATCTGTGCCCGGAGCGCGTCGATCCAGTCCCCGGGCCCCACGCCGAGCGCGGCGCCCAGCCGGCGGCGGTCGGTCACCAGGCACAGGATCATGCCGGGTCGTGGTCTGCTGGCTTCGCCGGCCGCGCCCCGAACAGGTCAGAGAGCTCGACCAGGCCCGCGCCGAGGTTGACAATGCCGAGGCCGCTGATGGCGCCGCGGGCGTAGTTGCTGGTGAGCAGCGCCTTGATCGCCGGCGACCACTCGACAAAGTAGTTGCGTTCCCAGAAGGCGGACCACGGGATCAGCACCAGCAGGAGTCCTGTTTCGAGCAGGAGCGCCACGAAAAGGAGCCGCCTGAACAGAAATCAGCCCCGGGCCTGGACTTTGGCGAGCCGGTCGATGCGTCCGGAGACGTCGCGGTAGCCGCCCGACTCGGATTCAAGCTCGACGAACACCGCAAGGGCGCGAGAGTGCTCCCCCACCGTTTCGAGCGTCTGGGCGAGATCGTACAGCAGGGAGCGGCCGGCCTCGGCCGTGGGGGCCGGCGCCTCGGCGGCGCGCTCCAGCCACTCGATGGCGTTGGCGGTGTCCTTGCGATCCAGGTACAGCCGTCCGAGCATCGAGGCGGCATCGAACCGCTGCCGTGGCGAGTTCGACGCGCCCTCCAGCGCCTTGATGGCGTCTTCGATCATGCCCATCTCGTGATACGTCAGCGCCAATCGGTATTGTTCCGCGGCAGCCTCTTCCGACGACTGGCGGCTCGACTCGTCACGCAGACCGCGGAACACCTGGTCCAGCGAGCGCGGCGGGGGCGGCGTCAGCACCGGGGGCGGCAACGGCGCCGGCGCTTCCTCGAGCGCGGCGCTCAAGTCGATCTCGATCGCGCCGAAGTCGGTCAACGACGGTTCGGCCGCCTCGGCGACCCTGGCTGCCGGCGGCTTGGCCCTGGGCGGCGCCGGCGGCTCCGCGACCAGTGGCAGCGGCGTGTCGAACGACATCCCCTCGTTCAAGTCCATCTTCTCGCTGGCGAGGAACGGGCTGTCGCCGCTCAAGCGGTCGGCGATGATCGCGTCGGGATCGCTTTCCCCCAGCATCGCCAGCGCGCGACGGAAGCGATCGAGGTTGGCGCGGTTCCACGGCTCACGCGCGACGAGGTCTTCGCTGATGATGCGCGCTTCCAGGCCGCGGCCGACTTCGAGGTAGGCATCGGCCAGCTGCGCCTGCGCCTCGTACAGCGTGGCTTCGAGCCCGCCGTCCACGCAGATTTCGACCAGGCGCATGAGCGCCACCAGGTGGCTCGGCACGCGGATCGTGAACTCGTGCAGCGACACCGCGGCGGCGGCGCAGTCGCCATCGGCAAGTGCGGCGTCGGCCACCGCGTCGATACACTGATACCCGGCCTCCGGATTCGACTCGGCGAGCCGGCAGCCGACCACCACCGCGGCCTGCGCCTGGTTGCGATCGAGCGTCAGCGCCTGGATGATGGCGGCGCGGCCTTCGCCGAACCGGCCGGCGGTGAGTTCCATCTCGCCGAGCGTGATCCACAGCTTCGGGTCGCTCCCGGCCGTCTCCGCCGAGAGGTAGGTGCGGGCCTTGTCGAGGTCGCCGCGTGCCACGTAGGCCAGCGCGAGGCCGGCCCGGACGTCGAGGTCCGACGGGTCTGCCGCGGCCACCTCGCCCAGCACGTCGAGGGCGGCGTCGCCCTGCCCGGTCCGCTCGAAGGCGGCGGCCACCTGCTTCAGTTCGGCCGCGCCGCTCGCCACCTTACGCGCCAGCTCGGGGGCGTTCCCCGACAGGTACGCGCCAAACAGCCTGGTGCGCGTGTCGTCATCCGAGCTGTCGAGGTCAAAGGCGGCCTGCAGGGCCGTCAGCGCCTCGACGCCGCGGTCCTGCTTCTCGTAGCGCGCGGCCACGTCGCGGAACTCGCGGAGGGCGGTGGCCGCGTCACCGGTCTCGGCGGCCAGTTGCGCCGCTTTCATGCGGGCTTCGAGGTCGTCCGGATCCAGGGTGCCCAGGCGAATGGCGATTTCGGCCGCGCCCTTGCGGTCGCCGCGCGCCTTGCGGCGATCGGCCACCGCCTGGAAGTACTGCTTGGCATCGGCGAGCGTGCCCTGGCGGGCGGCGAGGTCGCCCGAGTGCAGCAAGGCATACTCGTCGTCCGGCTTGAGCTTGAGGACCTTCTTGAAGAGCGCCGCGGCCTTCGGGTAGAACCCCTCGGCGGCGAGGTGGTCGGCAATGCGGGTGAACTGCTGGAGACCCTTGTCTAGCTGGTTGGCGCGTACGTAGAGATCGCCAAGGGCATTGGCGCTGTTCCAATCACGGGGCTGGGCCTCGACGACCTTGACATACTCCGCGATGGCGACATCGATGCGGCCCTGTCGCAGTGCTTTTTCCGCGCTCTTGAGCGCCCCTTCACGGTCGAACGGCGGCACTTTGTACGGCCCTCACGCTATGGTATCAAACAGCGACGCCGGCCTGAATGTCCGCCGGTGCTGCGGCGAATAACCAAACCGGGCCACGGCCGACAAGTGCTCGGCCGTCGCGTACCCCTTATGTCGGTCGAAACCGTATCTCGGGTCAGCGCCGTGGAGCTCTTGCATCATTCGATCCCGGGTCACTTTGGCGACGATTGACGCCGCGGCAATGGCCGCCGAGCGGCGATCGCCGCCAATGACGCCGCGCTGGGCCATCGGCAATGACGGAATTCGAAACGCATCCACCAAAACCGCATCTGGCAGGGGGGCCAGCGCGAGCACGGCCCTCCGCATGGCCTGCAGCGTGGCCTGATGAATATTGATGCGATCGATCTCGCCGGGCGTCACCGAGGCCACGGCCCAGGCGACCGACTTCGCGACAATTTCTTCGTGCAACCGCTCGCGGTGCGCGGCGGTCAGCGCCTTCGAGTCGGCCAGGCCGTCGATGCGCCGATTCGGGTCGAGAATGACCGCACCGGCCATCACCGGCCCGGCCAGGCATCCCCGTCCCACTTCGTCCACGCCCGCCACGCACACGAAACCATAGCGCCGAAGCGCGTTCTCGATGGTGCGGCGGGCGGAGACCTTGCGCACTACGACGTCTTCTTGACTTCCTTCATGCGGGCGGCCTTGCCCTTGAGGTCGCGCAGGAAGTACAGCTTGGCGCGGCGCACCTTGGCGGAGCGCAGCACTTCGATCTTGGAAATAATCGGCGAGTGGAGCGGAAAGATGCGCTCCACGCCCTGGCTGAACGACACCTTGCGCACGGTGAACGTCGCGCGATTGCCGCCGCGGCGAAGGCCGATGACCACACCCTCGAAAATCTGGATGCGTTCCTTGTCGCCTTCCTTCACGCGCACGTGCACGCGCACCGTGTCACCGGCCTTCATGCGGGGCCGCTCGACCAGTTGCGCCTTCTCAACCATCTCCATCGCAGTCATCACTTGCTCCTTTTGCTCAACCACTCTTGTTCATCGGCATCGAGCGCCGCATCCGCCAGCAGCTCCGGCCGCCGTTCGGCCGTCCGCGCCAGCGCCGCGTGGCGCCGCCACCGGCGAATCTCGCCGTGGTGCCCGGACAACAACACGGCGGGCACCTGCCGGCCTTCGAATTCCGCGGGTCTCGTGTAGTGCGGGTAATCGAGCAGCCCGCGCGTAAACGAATCCCCTTCCACCGACTGCTCGTCGCCGACCACGCCGGGGACCAGCCTCGCCATCGCGTCAACGACGGCGAGCGCCGGGATTTCGCCTCCCGACAGCACGTAGTCGCCGATCGACAGCTCTTCAGTCGCCAGCGCCTCGCGCGCCCGCTCGTCGATGCCCTCGTAGCGCCCGCACAACAGCACGACGTGGCCCAGCCCCGCCAGCCGCCGCGCGCCGGCCTGCGTGAACGGCACGCCCGCCGGCGTCAGCACCACCACCGCATCCGGCGTGCCGCGGCGCTCGCGAATCGCGGCGAGCGCGGCGAAGAACGGCTCGGGCTTCATCACCATGCCCGGTCCGCCGCCAAACGGCACGTCATCGACGACGTGGTGCTTGTCCGTCGTGTAGTCCCGGAGATTGTGGACCTCGACGTCGATCAGTCCACTGCCGCGAGCCCGGCCCACCACGCCTTCCGCGAGGCCGGCTTCGACCATGCGCGGAAAGATCGTGATGACGTCGACCTTCACCGCCAATCCCCGTTCAGTTCCAGCAGCCCAGCGGGCGGCCGCACCGTAATTCGTCTCGCCGCGATGTCCACCGTGCAAATCGCGTCGGCCAGCGGGATCAGGAGTTCGCTCCGCTTGCCGGCCACCACCAGCCGCGACTGCGCGGTGTTGCCCTGCACGGCCGTCACCCGGCCAACCGTTTCGCCGCCCTCGGTGACCACCTCGCACCCAATCAGGTCGCGGTGGAAGAACTCACCCTCCGGCAGCAGTTCCGCATCGACGTCGTCGGTGCGCAGCTGCTGGCCGGCCAGCAGCTCCGCATCGTTCATCGAGCCCACCCCGGCGAACAGGATCACCGGGCGGCCCTGGTGCAGCCGCATGGTGGCGACTTCGAGCGTGGACGGCGTGCCGTCCTTCCGCCGGGTCCACAGCCGGGCACCTTTCCGGAACCGCTCCTCGGGGAAGTCGGTCTCCGGGTTGACGATCACCTCGCCGCGATTGCCGTGCGTCCGGGCGATGACGCCCACGAGGATCCCGTCGTCCCAGTTCATAAGAAGTGAGAAGCAAGAAGTGAGAAGTAAGAAGGCAAAGGCAACTCACGGGCTTCCCTTCTCACTTCTAACCTCATACTTCTCACTTCGTCAGTTACGCCCGGTTTGATCGCGAATATCGAGGCTGACGCGCTGGTCGTCTTCCTCGGCGGCGCTCGACAGCAACGTGCGCAGCGCTGCCGCGGTGCGGCCCTGCCGGCCGATGACGCGGCCGAGGTCGCCCGAGGCGACCTGCAGTTCATACACCGTCGCGCCACGGCGCTCCGATTCGCGCACGCTTACGGCGTCGGGCTGGTCGGCCAGCGCCCGCGCCACGGCTTCGATGAGGCCCTTGAGGTCCGCCACGGCCGCACCTATGCCGTCGGCGCCGCGGGCGGCGCCGACGCAACCACGGCGCCACGGTCGCGGGTCAGGTGCTTGGCCAGCAGCGTGCGGACCGAGTCCGACGGGCGGGCGCCCTGCTTGATCCAGTGGGTGACACGGTCCTTGTCGATTTCGACCACGGCCGGCTTGCTGCGGGGGTTGTAGAAGCCGAGCACCTCGATGTACTGGCCTTCCTTCTTCGAGCGGGCTTCCGAGACCACCACGCGGAAAAAGGGACGCTTCTTGGAACCGGTGCGACGCATACGAATCGACAGCATTGTGAACTCTCTAACAGCGGCACGACGAGGCCGCGCTTCCAGGTTAACGACTTACTTCATCAGACTGAACGGACCTTTTCGCTTCTTCTTCTTCGGCGCCGCGGCGATGGGGTCGCCCGTCATCTGCCCCACCATCTTCAGCATCCGCTGCATTTCCACGAACTGCTTGAGCAGCCGGTTGACGTCTTCCACCGTCGTGCCGCTGCCCTTCGCCACGCGCTTGCGGCGGCTCCCATCGAGGAGGTCCGCCTGCTTCCGCTCCGCCGGCGTCATCGAGTTGATGATCGCCTCGATGCGCGAGAGCTGCTTCTCGTCCGGCTTCTGGCCGGCCAGTTCCTTCATGCCGCCCATGCCGGGCAGCATGCCCATGATCTTCTCGAGCGGGCCCATCCGCTTCAGCATGCGCAGCTGATCGCGGAAGTCTTCCAGCGTAAATCCGCCCTTGCGGATCTTCGCTTCCAGCTTCTCGGCGGCGCCCTGGTCGATAACCTCTTCGGCCTTCTCGATCAGCGACAGCACGTCGCCCATGCCGAGCATGCGCGACACGAACCGGTCGGCGTGGAACGGCTCGAGGTCTTCGAGCTTCTCGCCGCTGCCGACAAACGCAATCGGCACACCGACCACCGACACCACCGAGAGCGCCGCGCCACCGCGCGCGTCGCCGTCGATCTTCGTCAGGACCACGCCGGTGACGCCAACCTGCGCGTTGAACTCGCCCGCGCTCTTGATCGCGTCCTGCCCGGTCATCGCATCCGCGACGTAGAGCAGGTCGGTCGGCCCCGACACGTCCTTGATCGCGACCAGCTCCTTCATGAGCTCATCGTCGATGTGCAGCCGGCCCGCCGTGTCGACGATGACCACGTCGTTGCCGACCGCCTTGGCCTCGGCGAGCGCGCTCCTGGCGCGCGACACCGGGTCCATATTCCCGACCGGGTCGTGCACCCGCACGCCGGCCTGCGCCGCGACGATGGCCAGCTGCTGGATGGCCGCCGGCCGCCGCACGTCGGTCGAGACGACAATCGGGTGGCGCCCCTGCTTCACCAGCCACTTGGCCAGCTTGCCCGTCGTCGTCGTCTTGCCCGAGCCCTGGAGCCCGAGCATCACAATCACGCGCGGCCGGGCCGACGATTCCGTCAGACCGCCCTTGGCATCCCCGAACAGGGCGAGCAGTTCATCCCGAACGATCTTGATGACCTGCTGGCTCGGTGTCAGGCTCTTGAGAACCGCCTGATCCATCGCCCGATCGCGCACGCGATCGACGAATGCCTTGACGACCTTGACGTTGACGTCGGCCTCGAGCAACGCCATCCGGATTTCCCGGAGAACGTTCTCCACCGTCGCCTCGGTGAGACGTGTTTCTCCCTTGATGGACTGGAAGACGTCCTGGAGGCGGTTGCTGAGCGCGTCGAACATGGGCCATCACGGCAGAGGCCAACCTCCGCCGCGCAAACCCTTATCCTACATGAACTTCAGAAGAATGGTCAAACCGACTTGAGGCGGTGGCCGAGCTTCTCCTTCTTGACCTTCAGGTAATTGCGGGTCGTGTCGGAGGCCGCAATCTCCAGCGACAGCGTGGACGACACGGCGAGGCCGTACCCCTGCAGGCCCACGAACTTGCGGGGATTGTTGGTGAGCAGCCGCATGGTCCTGACCCCCAGATTCCTGAGGATCTGAGCGCCAATGCCGTAGTCGCGCTGGTCGGGTTTGAACCCCAGGCGCTCGTTGGCTTCCACCGTGTCGAGACCCTGATCCTGGAGGAAATAGGCCCGAATCTTATTGGCGAGGCCAATGCCCCGCCCTTCCTGGTTGAGATACAGCAGCACGCCGCGGCCCTCGGCCGCAATGCGCCGCATGGCGGCATCGAGCTGGTCGCCGCAATCACACCGGGCCGAGTGGAAGACATCCCCGGTAAGGCACTTCGAGTGCACGCGGACCAGCACGTCGCGTCCGCTGGTGATGTCGCCGGCGACCAGGGCAATGTGGGTCATGCCGTCGATCAGGCTGTTGTAGGCGTGGATGCGGAAGGGCCCGTATTCGGTCGGCAGCTCCGCGTCCGCGACCTTCTCAACCAGGCCTTCGGTCTGCATCCGGTGCCGGATCAAATCGGCCACGGTGATCATCAGCAGCTTGTGCTTGCGCGCGAACTTCACCAGCTCGGGCACGCGCGCCATGGTGCCGTCGGCCTTGGCGATCTCGCAGATCACGCCGGCCGGCGTCAACCCCGCCATGCGCGCCAGGTCCACGGCCGCTTCGGTCTGCCCCGCGCGCACCAGCACGCCGCCTTCGCGGGCGCGCAGCGGGAACACGTGGCCGGGACGCGCCAGGTCCGCCGCCTGGGTCTTGGGGTCGATGGCGGCCAGCACGGTGGTGGCGCGGTCGTGGGCCGAAATGCCGGTGGAGGTTCCGCGCTTGGCCTCGATGCCGATGCAGAAGGCGGTCTCGAACTGCGTCGAGTTCATCTGCTGCGGGACCTGCAGCGGGATGCTCAGCTCGTCGAGGCGGGCCGCGGTCATCGGCATGCAGATCAAGCCGCGGCCGTGGGTCATCATGAAGTTGATCACTTCGGGCGTGACGTGCTCGGCGGCGATCGTCAGGTCGCCTTCGTTCTCGCGGTCCTCGTCGTCCACGACAATGACCATCTCGCCGCGACGGATCGCGGCCACCGCCGACTCGACCGCCGCAAACGGCGTCTTCGACCTGGCCCCTTTGGCGATCTTGATCTGTCTCATGATTTCCTGAGTTCCATTGCCCGCACGACGTACTTCCCGACCATGTCGCACTCGAGGTTGACCTTGTCCCCGGCGCGCAGCGACTTCAGCGTGGTGTTCGCCCACGTGTAGGGCACCACCTGGACATCGCACTGGCGTTCGCCCAGTCCGGCCACCGTGAGGCTGATGCCGTCCACCGCGACCGAACCCTTGCGGATGAAGTAGGGCGCCAGCGCCGGCGGAAAGCCGATGGTCAGCCAATGCGAATCGGCCTCCGGACGCGCGTCTTCGATGGTGCCGACGCCGTCGACGTGCCCGAGCACGAAGTGGCCATCCACCCGGCCGTCGAAGCGCAGCGGCCGTTCGAGGTTCACGGACTGACCGCGCTGCAGGGACCCGAAGGTGGTGACGCGGGCGGTTTCGGGCCCGATGTCGGCCAGCACGTGCTCGCCGTCGATCAGGATCACCGTGAGGCAGACGCCGTTCACGGCCAGGCTGTCGCCCAGCTTCATCTGCGAGGCCAGCGGGGTGTGGATCCGCACGCGATACCCGCCGCCGGTGCCCTTCACTTCCGACAGCGTGCCGACCGCCTCAACGATGCCCGTAAACATCTGATTCCATCCAAGCGTCCGGCCCGAGTGTCTCAACACGCACTGGTATCAGCTGCGACAGTGGGACCGGTATTCCGTCGAAGAACCTGGCGCCCTGCTCACCCAGTATGGTGGGCACCACAATCACGTGCACGCGATCGACGATGCCGGCCTGCCAGGCGGCCGCGTGCATGACCCCGCCGCCCTCGAGCAGCAGGGTGGAGATGTCCCAGGCCAGCAGGGCGCGCACGTCGGTGCGGAGATCCCCGGTGCCGTCCACGACCGTGGCGCCGGCCGCCTCGAGCGCGTGGACGCGACCGCGGTCACGCGCGGCCGCGATTGCCGTCGTCATTATTATGACCGGCCCGGCGTCGAGCGTCGAGAAGAGCCGGGCGGTGGGCGGGGTCCGGAGCCGGCGGTCGAACACGACGCGGGCCAGGGAACGCAACCGATAGCAGTCCCGTGCAGTCAGGAGCGGATCGTCGGCCAGTACCGTGCCGGACCCGACGGCCACGGCATCAACCGCGCCGCGCAGGCGCTGCGTGCGCCGGTTGGCCTCGCCCGAGGTCAGCGCCGTGCGCACGCCGGGCGCAGCCGCGATCTTCGAGTCCAGGCTCGTGGCCGCCTTCACGATGACCATCGGGCGGCCCTCGGTCTGGACGATGGTGAAGGCGCGATTCAGGCGGGCCGCCTCATCATCGAGCAGGCCGACGTCCACCTGGAGGCCGTGCGCCCGCAACCGCTCGAATCCCATTCCGCTGACCAGCGGATTGGGATCCTGCATGGCCGCGACCACGCGGGCCACGCCGGCGTCGATGATCCGGCTCGTGCACGGTCCAGTCCGGCCATGATGGCAGCACGGCTCGAGCGTCACGTAGAGCGACGCGCCGCGCGCGCGCGCGCCGGCCTCTTCGAGCGCGAAGACCTCGGCGTGCGGGTCTCCGGCGCGGGGATGCCGGCCCTGCCCCACCACCACGCCGTCAGCGCTGACCACGACGGCGCCGACCATCGGGTTGGGCGTGGTCACGCCCTCGGCCCGGCGGGCGTGGAACAACGCACGGCGCATGTAGTCCGCGTCGCTCACCATTTCTCCTGGAAGATGGCGTCCACGTACTCGCGCGGCGAAAACGGCAGCAGGTCATCGGCCGCCTCCCCGACACCGATGTAGCGAATGGGGAGCTTGAGGTCGTGGGCGATCGCGACGGCGATCCCGCCCTTGGCCGTGCCGTCGAGCTTGGTGAGCACGATGCCGGTGACGCCGGCCACGGCGGTGAACTCGCGCGCCTGCGCCAGGCCGTTCTGGCCGACGGTCGCGTCGAGGATGAGCAGGACCTCGTGCGGCGCGCCGGGCACTTCGCGGCTGGCGACGCGGCGGATCTTGTCGAGCTCGTTCATCAGGTTGGTGCGCGTATGCAGGCGTCCGGCGGTGTCCACCAGCACCACGTCGCGCTGGCGTGCCTTCGCGGCCGTGACGGCGTCGAACACCACGGCGGCCGGATCCGAGCCTTCGCGGGCGCGAACCATGTCCACGCCGGCCCGGTCGGCCCAGATCTGCAGCTGATCCACGGCCGCGGCGCGGAACGTGTCGGCCGCGCAAATCAGCGGCGACAGGCCGTCGCGCTTCATCTGGTTCGCGAGCTTGCCGATGGTGGTGGTCTTGCCGACGCCGTTGACGCCGACCATCAGCACCACGTGCGGCCGGGCGGTGGGCGGCGGCGTCGCCGGCGTCGCTTCGAACACCCGCAGCATTTCCTGCTTCACGAGGTCTCGCAGGCTCTCGCCGCGGCGCTGGCGCCGGCTGACCGCCGATACGATCTCGGTCGTGGCGGCGACGCCGACGTCGGCCATCAACAGCACCTCTTCGAGCGCCTCGGCGGTTGCCACGTCGACGTCGCGCGTGCGCGCGTCCGCGGAATCGGCCCGGCGGACGATGTCTTCGAACTTGCCCACGAGCTGCTGCGTGGTCCGCTGCAGCCCTTGCTTCAGTTTGTCAAACAGTCCCATCTAGTGGCGTGTACTTTCGTTATGCCTGCGGGTCGTTCCGTGGGAACGGCCCCACTGCGTCATTGAGCACCGTTGCATGTTCATGGCGTTTCGTTGAAACGCACCATTAAGCGTGTTCCAGCTTCTGCTTGCGGCCCATCAGGTTGCGAATGGCATCGCGAGGGTCGGTGCGCCCCGCGAGCACGTCCGACATTTCCAGGGCGATTGGGAGTTCGATGCCGACGCGCGCGCTCAACGCCAGCGCGGCCTCGGTGGTGCGGACGCCCTCGGCCACCATCTTGGTGCGCGCCAGGATGTCGGCGAGCGACTCGCCGCGCGCCAGGGCGATGCCGACCTGCCGATTGCGGCTGAGATCGCCGGTGCAGGTGAGCACCAGGTCGCCCAGACCGGCGAGGCCGGACAAGGTGTCACGCTGCCCGCCGAGGCACACCGCCAGGCGCGAAATCTCGGCCAGCCCGCGCGTGATCAGCGCCGCCAGCGCGTTGTGCCCGAGGCCGAGCCCTTCCACCACGCCCGCGGCAATGGCGATGACGTTCTTCAAGGCGCCGCCGATCTCCACGCCCACCACATCTCTGCTGCCGTAGAGCCGCAGCGTCGGCGAGCGGAAGTGCGCCTGGATCATCTCGACCGCGGCCGACGACTCGCCCGCCGCGACCATCGCCGTCGGCAACTCGCGCGCCAGTTCAATCGCGAAGCTCGGTCCCGACAGCACCACGATGTCGCACCCGGCCGGGAACTCCGCGCGCATCACTTCCGACAGGCGCAGCAAGGACCCTTCTTCAAGGCCCTTGGCGGCGCTCACCAGCGTGCAGCCGTCCGGCACCAGCGCGCTGGCGGCCCGCGCGACGGCGCGCAAGCCGTGCGACGGCACCGCCATCACCACGAACTCCGCGCCGGTGACGGCGTCGGCCAGCACACTGGTGGGCTGCAACGCCGGCGGCAGCTCGATGCCGGGCAGGTACAGCGCGTTGGTTCGCGTCGCCACCATCTGGTCCGCGAGCGCGGCATCGCGCGCCCACAGGCGCACGCCGCGGCCGGTGTGGGCCAGGTGCACGCCGAGCGCGGTTCCCCAACTTCCCGATCCCAACACCCCGATGGTGTGTGTCATGTTCCCAATGCGCGTTCCGTGCGCGTCCACAAGCGGGCAAGGTTGCCGCGGTGGCGAAAGAGGATGAGTGTCGCCACCACCGTGGTGCCGATGTCAACGGATCGCAGCCCCGGCGTGGACCACTCGATCACCGGCAGGAGCACGGTGGCCACAATCGATCCAAGGGAGACCAACCGCGTGCGCGCCACGGTAACGCCGAACGCCGCGGCCGCGATTGCGGTGGGCCACGGCGCCAGCACACCAAATACGCCACAGGCCGTCGCCACGCCCTTGCCGCCCTTGAACCCCAGCCACACCGGATAGACGTGGCCGACCACGGCGGCGACGCCCGCCGCCACCGCCGCGGTCCCGTCACCAGCCAGCCGCACCGCCGCCGCGCCCTTCCCCATGTCGGCCAGCATCACGGCGACGGCCATGGCGAGTCCGCTGGTCCGATACACATTGGTGGCGCCGACATTGCCGCTGCCGACACGGCGCAGATCGACTCCCCTCGCGCGGTGCGCCAGGAGGTAGCCGATCGGCAGCGAGCCGACGGCGTAACCGATCAAGATGGTGGGAAGCAGTTCCACGGCGAAGGCACTTGGTTCACGCGTGGCCGCTAGCCGGACGGGGGCCGTCCGATGAGCGGCGCACTGACCAGTTCAGTATAGTGCGGCCCCCGCCCCTCGACCGTGCTCGGGGCGGCCCTGAGCTGGCCGAAGGGCCGCTGCGACAGGTGGCTGCGGTAGAGCGTGACGCGATCGACCGGCGAGCGCGCCCCACGCACCTCGACCGACTGCAGGACCTTCGGCCAGTCCATGCCGGCGCCGGCCATCTTGATCCGGCCAAGTGTCAGATGCGGCAACAGCGGCTTGACCTCCGGATCGATAGTGCCGGCCAGGCGCCGCGACACCGCGGCTTCCAGCGCGCCAAGGGCCGCGCCGCCGCTCACGATCCCGAGCCAGAGCGCCCGCGGGTGGCGCGGAGACGGAAACGCGCCCAACCCGCGCCACTCCACCTCAAACGGCGGCATCGCAATCGGACCCGAGAGCCGCTGGCACAGACCGGGCAGGGCCGCTTCGTCGATCTCGCCAATGAACCGGATGGTGACGTGCAGCGCCTGCGGCTTGACCCAGATGACCTTCGGCGGCGTTTTCACTGCTTCAATTCTTCCGCTGATGGCCTGGATGACGCGGGCCGCCTCGGCGCGGACGGCGTCACCGACGTCCACGGCGACGAACACCCTCGCCAACATCAGGTCTCCAGCAGGTGGCGGCGCAGCAGGTCGATGGCCCAGTTGGCCGACATCGCCTTGACCATGTCGCGACCCCCCGGAAACCGGAACGTGCGCACGCGTGTGCCGGCGCCGGCCACGGCAATGCACACCGTGCCGACCGGCTTCTCCGCGCTGCCGCCGCCGGGGCCGGCGATGCCGGTGATGCCCACGCCGAGGTTGACCCGGGCGCGGTCGCGAATGCCTTCCGCCATGGCCGCGGCCACCGGCTCACTGACGGCGCCATGCTCGCGGATCAGCGCCTCGGGCACCCCGAGCAATTCCGACTTCGCCTCGTTGCTGTAGGCCACCACGCTGCGCTCGACGTAATCGGAGCTGCCCGGCACATCGGTCAGCCGCGAGGTGGCGAGCCCGCCCGTGCACGATTCGGCCAGCGCGACGCGCCAGCCGCGCGCGCGCAACAGGCCGCCGACCACGGCCTCGAGCCCGGCGCCGTCAGTGCTGACCACGTCCCGTCCCAACGCGTCGATCAGTTGGGAGACGGCGAGTGCCAGCGCCGCGGCCGCGCGCGACGCCTCGGTGGATTGCATGACCAGGTGCAGTTCGATCTGGCCGAGGCCGGCGAGGATCGTGGTTTCGATCGGCGGGTGCTGGTGCAGCCATTGGGAGTAGATGGGCTGGACGATTTCCTCCACCGCCGATTCACCCTTGCCGGACACCAGGACCAGCCGGCGGAACAGGCGGGTGTCGCCGGCGCGAGCAAGCAAGCGCGTGCGCACCTCGCCTTCCATCATCGGCTTCATCTCGCGCGGCGGGCCCGGCAGCAGGGCCACGATCGCCCCGTCGTGCTCGATCCACAGTCCCGGCGCGGTGCCGTTGGGGTTGGCCAGCACGGCGGCGCCCCGCGGCACCTGCGCCTGGCGCCGGTTGACAGCGGGCATCTTCCAGCCGCGCGACGCAAAGCGCCGCTCCATGGCGTCGATGATCGCGGGGTCCTCGTCCATCACCAACCCGAGGAGGGCCGCCACCACCTCGCGCGTGAGGTCGTCATCGGTGGGGCCGAGGCCGCCGGTCAGGATGACGAGCCGATGCCGCGCCAGCGCATGGGCAACCTGCGAGGTCAGCTCCGCGCGGTGGTCGCCCACAATCGCCTTGCAGGCGACGGCAATGCCCAGCTCGTTGAGCACCTGGGTGATGAACAGCGAGTTGGTGTCGACCTTCTCGGGCGTGAGCAGTTCGCTGCCCACGGCGATGATCGTCGCGTCGAAAGGGCGGGACTCTACGCGATCAGCCACGACGGCATCCACCACATGCAGGCCCGGAGCGCGAGGTGCGCGTACAACCCGGCGACCGCGTCATCGAGCATCACGCCGTAGCCGCCGGGCAGGTGTTCCATGCGGGCCGCGGGAAACGGCTTGACGATGTCGAACAGGCGAAACAGCAGGAACCCGACCAGCACGGCGGTCAGCGAGACCGGAATCACGGCGAGCGTGATGAGCATGCCGAGTACTTCATCGATCACGATCGGCCCCGGGTCCTTCTGGCCAAGGGCGCACTCGGCGCCGTTGGCGGCCCACACGCCGGCCACCATCACCGCCGCGATCATGCCCAGTTCGAACGCCGGCATGCCGACCCAGCGTACGAACGCAAACAGCACCAGCGCCGCCAGCGAGCCGGCGGTGCCGGGTGCGATGGGAAAGAACCCGACGTAGCCGAAGGAGGCGATCAGGAGCGCGAGCTGGTTCATTCGCACACCACGCGCGTGCCCGCCAGGCGATCGTGCAGCGCGCGATGGTCGCTGCTGAACAACGCCGGCACGTACGACAGACCGAGGGTGATGGGCACCAGCATGCAGCCCACGGCGCGCAACACGCCGCCTGCCGCATCCACCGGCCGGCCGTCGTCACCGATCACGCGCAGCTTGAGCACCATCTTGCCAACGGTCTGGCCGCCCGCGACGGTGAACGAGGCCACATAGCCGAACGCCAGCAATCCCAGAAACCCGATGAACGGTACCGGTGGCAGCACGCGCAAATCCGCCATCGTGGTCTGCAGGCCCGCGATCCGCAGCGTGAGAAACAGGACGGCCGCGTCGATGCCCACGAGCAGCGCGAGGTCGATCGCGCCGGCGCCGGCGCGCACCGCCAGGGGCGGCGCCTGCATGAGCGAGGCGACCGTCTCGCCGGCGGCGAGACTCACTTCCCCCATCTTCGGCGGCGCCGGTGCGGGATCGAAGGCAAGGGGCGTTTCCATCCGCACCGGACGGGTGGTGCGAGGCCGGTTTCGCGGAATCTCGGGGGAGGCGCGCCTGACCGACAGTGGCGTCCGCGCCGCGCGCGGCGGCAACAACGGCGCATCATCAAACGGCAGTGCCGTGGGGTCGGTGACGGCCTCGCCCGCCGTCGTCGCGTCGTCGCCGGCCGGCTCCGCCGGCACGGGAGGCGGCGCAAGTTCGGGCTCCGGATCGCCGAACAGCCGATCGAGATCCAACGAGCTCGAACTCAGGCTGTCGCTCGGACGCGCGATGGGCGGCAAGTCGAAGTCGGCGCCAGATTCCGCACCGCTGTCCGAGCGCAGAGTGAGGTCAGGATCGGCGCTGAACGGCGAGAGTGAAAAATCGTATTGACAGTTCCGGCACCGGTCGGTCGTCTCGAAACCGAGATAGCCGCATTTCGGACACTTCATTCGCGGGGTGGCGATGGTGAAGGGCCGGCGGCGGATGCGGGCGACGCCGTCTCGGCGCTCGCCACCGCCAGCAGTTCGCGTTGAATGTCGCCGCGCAACCGGTCGGCGTCCTGCCGGAGCGAGTCTCCCAGCGGCACCCGGTCGAGGGCCCGCATGGCGTCGCGCAACTTGCCGCCGGCGAACAGGGCCCGTCCCTGCGCCAGGTACGCCTCGGTCGGCGATGGAACCGGCACCGGCGCCGGCGTGACGATGGCCGACGCCGGTGTGTCGGTGGTGGCCTGCACGGGGAACCAGTCGGCCAGGCCATTCGGGGTCACCATCACGAACGCAGTCGCAGCCACGATCACGATGCCCGCCGCCATCGCCCACCACCGCGCGAGACTGCCGCGACGCTGATCCAGGCTCGGCTCGTCGGCCGCCCTTGCCTGCCGGCGCACCCGTTCGCGAGCGGCCGGAGCCACTGGCGCCGCCGAGCGCTGGCCCAGGTCGAGCCGGTCGATGCGTCCGATCACCCCGAGGGCGACATCGTGCGAGGCCCCCTGGTCGAGCGCATCGCTGAGCAGGGCGCGAGCCCGCACCACTTCCCCGCGGCCGAAGGCCTCGAGGCCCTGATGCACGAGGGCTTCGGAGATGCGCTGTTGCTCGGCTTGGGCGCTGCGCGCCCGCTCGATGTAGGCGCGGGCGCGATCGTGGGTGCGATCCAGAAAGAGAACGCGCGTCCAGAGATTGATGGCGGCGTCGAACTCACCCGCGAAATAGTGATCGAGGCCGGTCACGAGCAGCTGCTCGATGCGCCCTTCGTCTTCGGCGCTCGGCGCCTCGGACCGGCGCGGGCCTGACGTGTGCGGGTCGGCCATGGGTAAGTGACGGTGATTATAGCACTTACCCGACTCCCGGCACCCCGTGAAGGGGTGCCCTACCGGCGGACTCCCGGCACCCCGTGAAGGGGGTGCCCTACCGGCGGACTCCCGGCACGAGCGAGGGTGCCCTACAATCGTGGGACATGCCGACCATCGAGTGTGTCCCCAATATCAGCGAAGGCCGTCGTCCCGAGGTCATCAACGCCCTGGCCGCGACGCTGCGGGCCGTGCCCGGCATGCGCGTGCTCGACGTCCAGTCCGACGCCACCCACAACCGTTCGGTGTTCACGCTGGCGGGCACGGCGGCGGCACTGGCCGAAGGCATCCCCAAGCTGTTCGAGGGCGCGATCGCGGCGATCGATCTCCGGACCCACACCGGCGAGCATCCGCGGCTCGGCGCCGTGGACGTCGTGCCGTTCATCCCCATCGAGGGCGTGACGATGGCGGCCTGCGTCGAGCTGGCGAAGGCGGTGGCGGCGGACGTCGCGCGGCGGTTCGCGCTGCCGGTCTACTTGTATGAGGACGCGTCAACGGACCCGGCGCGCAAGAACCTCGAGGACATCCGCCGCGGCGAATTCGAGGGCCTCGCGGCGAAGATGGCGCAGCCGGCCTGGGCGCCGGATTTCGGACCGGCGGCGCCGCATGCCAGCGCCGGCGCGTCGGTGATCGGCGCGCGCATGCCGCTGATTGCCTACAACATCAACCTCGCCACCGACCGACTGGATATCGCCAGGAAGATCGCGGCAGCCGTTCGCATGAGCAGCGGCGGCCTGCGTTTCGTCAAGGCCATGGGCATTCCGCTCGCGGACCGCGGCATCGTTCAGGTCTCGATCAACCTGACCAACTACCAGAAGACACCAATGTTCCGGGTGTTCGAACTGGTCAAGCGCGAGGCCGAGCGCTACGGCGTGCAGGTGATCGAGAGCGAGATCGTCGGCCTGGTGCCGTCAGCGGCGCTGACGCAAACCGCCGAGTACTTCCTCCGGCTCGACGGATTCTCCAGCGGACAAATCCTCGAGAACAAACTCAACCACGAAGACACCAAGGACACGAAGAAGCCTGGTTAGACTTCGTGCGCTTCGCGTCCTTCGTGGTTGCTATTTCTCGCTGCGCGGCGTCACGCCGAACGCGCGCAGTTTCTTGTAGAGATTGGAGCGCTCGACGCCGAGCACTTCGGCGGTGCGCGACATGTTGCCCTGCTGGGCGGCCAGCGTCTGCAGGATGTAGTCCTTCTCGAACTGGTCGCGGGCCTCCGACAGCGGCCTGGCTGGCCCGTGCGCGGCCGGCGCGTCGGGCACCCCGTCGCGGCCCAGGAACCCGAGGTCCTGCGCGGTGATGGCGTCGCCCTGCACCATGATGATCAGGCGCTCGATCACGTTGCGCAGCTCGCGGACGTTGCCCGGCCAGGCGTACTGCCGCAACCGCGCCGCCGCTTCGGGCGCCATGCGCTTCGGGCGCCGGCCGTATTCGGTGGCCAGCAGCGCCATGAAATAATCGGCGAGCTGCGGGATGTCATCTTGCCGATCGCGCAGGGCCGGCACGAAGATCGGGATCACGTTCAGCCGGAAGTACAGATCCTCGCGGAACCGGCCGGCACGGATTTCCTCGACCAGATCCTTGTTGGTCGCGGCCACCACGCGCACATCCACCTTGATGCGCTGGGTGCCGCCGACCCGCTCCATCACCTGTTCCTGCAGCACCCGCAGCACCTTGGCCTGGGTCTTCAGGCTCATGTCGGCGATTTCGTCGAGAAAGATGGTGCCGGTGTTGGCCTGCTCGAACCGCCCCGGCTTGTCGGCGACGGCGCCGGTGAAGGCACCGCGGACGTGACCGAACAGCTCGGACTCGATCAGCTCCTCCGGTATGGCGGCGCAGTTGACCTCGATGAACGGCCCGTTCTTTCGCCGGCTGCTCTGGTGAATCAGTCGCGCCACCAGTTCCTTGCCGGTGCCGTTGTCGCCGAGAATCAGGACGCGGCCGTTGGTCGGCGCGGCCAGCGCCACCTGCTCCCGCAGATGCGCCATGGCGGGACTGTCGCCGACCATGGTGTAGTTCTGCTGGCGATCGACCTTGGCGCGCAGCACGCGGTTCTCGGCCTCGAGGTCGCGCTGGCGCAGGGCGTTGCGCACCACCAGCACGGTCTTCTCGAGCGAAAGCGGCTTTTCGATGAAGTCGAAGGCGCCCATTTTGATGGCGCGCACGGCCGACTCGATGTTGCCGTGGCCCGAAATGATCACCACCTGCGAGTCGATCTCGCGCTCCCGGAGGCGCTGCAGCGTGGTCAGCCCATCCAGGCCCGGCAGCCAGATGTCGAGCACGATGACATCGTAGGCGTTGCTGTTCGCCTGCTCGAGGCACTCCTCGCCGGTGCCGACGGCGTCGACGTCGAAACCCTCGTCCTTGAGGACGCCGCTGACCGACGAACGCACGCCCGGCTCATCATCAACGACAAGAATGGAAGGCATCAGGCTGGTAACTCGATGATAAACCGGGTGCCGGTCGGCGTGTTGTCGAACACGTCGATGCTGCCGCCATGCTCGGCGACGATGCGGCGGACGATGGCCAGGCCAAGGCCGCTGCCGCGGCCCTTGGTCGAGTAGTACGGCAGGAACAGCTTGTCCCGCTCCGCCGGCGGAATGCCGGGGCCGGTGTCGGCCACCACCACGCGCACCAGGCTGTTCGGCACGTCGCGCGCGGTTTCAATCGTGATCGCGCCGCTGCGGCCCATCGCCTCGATGGCGTTGTCCACCAGGTTGATGATGACGCGCTTCATCTGCTCCGGATCGATACGCACCTGCGACACCGCGGGGTCGAAGCGCTTCTCGAAGGTCACCGACGCGAACAGCCCGTCATACAGGGCGAGGGTCGTGCTCAGCAGGTCGTGCAGCTCGGTCGGCACCGCCCGCGGCGCCGGCATGCGGGCGAACTGGGAGAACTCGTCCACCAGCCCCTTGAGCGACTCCACCTCGCCGATGATCGTCGAGGTGCATTCGCGCACCAGATCCTGGAGCGGCGGCGCCACGTCACTGAGCTTGCGGCGCAGGCGTTCAGCCGACAGCTGGATCGGCGTCAGCGGGTTCTTGATCTCGTGCGCCAGCCGCCGCGCCACCTCGCGCCACGCCGCGACCTTCTGCGCGCGGATCAGCGGCGTCACGTCATCCACCACCAGCACGGTGCCGTCGAAGCCGCCGTCAGTGCCGGGCACGCGGGTCGCCGCCGCCACCACGTGGCGTTCGCGGCCGTCGCGAACCAGCGCCACTTCCTGCGCGAACGAATCCATGCGGGCGCGCGCGGCCTGATCGAGCACGTCGTTGATCACCGCCAGGTCGGGCCGGGCGAACACGTCCACCGCGGGGCTGCCGACCACGCCGGCGTCCACTTCCAGCAGGCGCCGGGCCGAGGGGTTGATGGTGCCGATGCGGCCCGAGCGGTCGATCGACACCACGCCGGTGGCGATGCGCTCGAGGATGGCCTCGATGTAGCGGCGGCGGCCTTCGCCCTCCTCGTGCTTCCGCTCGAGATCGATGCTGGCGCGCTCCAGCCGGCGGCGGCTTGACGCCACCTCCGCGGCCATCGCGTTGAAGGCCTCGACCATCGACCCGAACTCATCGGAGCCTTCGTGCTCGATGCGATGGTCGTAGTGGCCGGCGCCGATTTCCTTCGCCGCCTCCGACAACATCTGCACGGGTCGCGTGATCCGCTTGGCCAGGTACAGGCCCATCCAGGTCGAGCCGACCAGGATCAGCAGCGTGACCATCACGAAGAACGAGACGTAGACGCCGGCCAGCGGCTGCTTCAGGACGCGCAGCTGCGTGTAGTCCTCGTAGGCCTTGGTCATGCGGCGGGAGCGTTCGGCCAGTTCGCCCGACAAGTATTCGCTGACGACGACCGCGCCGGTGACCTGGCCGGCGGCGTTGCGCACGGCCTGGCCGACGTGCAGCAGGTCGCCGCCGGTCGAGAGCTGCTCGAGCACGCTCGGGGCGCTCTCATCGCCTGACGCGGCGCGCGCGGCCAGCCGGTCGGCGGAGCCGCGGGCCCACCCTTGCGGCATCGACGGTGACGCCACGTCCACCAGGGACACCACGTCCACGGGCTGCCCCGGCAGCCGCTCGGCGCGATAGACCTGCACCATGCCCACGCGCGGCCCGGTCACCTCGGGCACGACGATGTCCTGCACGCGCGCCATGTCGGTGGCACCAAGGTCGACGCGGCCCAGCTCGCGCGCCAGCCGCGAGGCCTGATCGGCCACCAGCCGCTCACGCTCCTGGTAGTAGTCGGCCGCGATGCTGTTGGCGCCGGAGAGGATCTCTTCCATCGGCGTGTTGAACCAGCGATCGACGGCGGTCAGCACGACGCGGCTGCCGACAATCAGCACGAGCACGGCGGGGATCACCGTCAGGCCGAGAAACGCGAGGACCAGCTTGGCGCGGAAGCGCCCAAGCGGCAGGCCGCTGCGGCCGTCGAACACCGACTTGATGACGTTGCGCGCGAGCACGAAGCCCAGCGCCACGAGCATCGTGATGTTGGTGGCGTACAACGCGTAGAGAACGACCTCGGTCAGGAAGTCCGGCGACAGCGTCGCGGTGCGGTCGGCCAGCCAGACGATGCCGCCGAGCGCGACGAGCAGGATGACAATGCCCGCCAGGATCAGGGGCGGGTTGTCGCGGAACGGCCGGCGCGAACGCGCCCCGGCCGGTCTGGCGGCCGGCCTCGATGCGGAACTGAGGGGCTTGGCGGTCGCCACGGGCGGGCCTATTCCTTGTTGCCTCGAAGGGCGCGCGCTTCCTGCACGAAGTCGTCCACGTCGCGGAAGTCGCGATAGACCGACGCAAAGCGCACGTACGCCACCTGGTCGAGCCGCTTGAGCTCCTGCATGACCAGCGCGCCGAGGTCCTTGCCCGGGATCTCGCGCTCGGGCTTCTCAATCAGCAGCTGTTCCGCCAGGTCGGCAATCTCCTCGATGTCGGCGACCTTCACCGGACGCTTCTCGCACGCCTTGAGCAGGCCGCCGATCAGCTTCTGGCGCTCAAACCGCTCGCGCGTGCCGTCCTTTTTCACCACCATGTAGGGAATCTCGTCGATGCGCTCGTAACTGGTGAAGCGCTTCCGGCAGGTGCCGTTGAGACACTGCCGGCGACGGCGAATCACATCGCCTTCGCGGCTCTCGCGCGAATCGACCACCTTGTCGCCCAGCTCACCGCAGAACGGACATTTCACCCGAGGTCTCCTCTCGCCAAGCCGCCGATCTTCAGCCCGTCCTGGATCGTGAAGATCACTCCCGCAATCACGACCGGCACCACCGAGATGGCGTGCAGCACAATCGCCGCGCCGACCGCGGTGTCGTTGTCGGTGCCAAAGAACGAGGTGGCGCCCAGCCGGAACGCCTCGTGAAACCCGCCGACGCCGCCCGGCGTCGGCACCGCCACGCCCACCACCAGCGGCGCCAGCATGAGCCAACCGCCGGTGAACGGCATGGCGATGCCAAACGCCACCGCCACCGCCCAGATCCCGGCGGCGATGCTCATCCACAGCACGATCGACCACCCGAGTGCCGCCAGCACGCGCAGCGGGCTGCGGACCACCGCGAAGCCTTCCGCGAACGTCCGCGCGAACCGCGCGATCAGCGTCGCCAGCCGCGTCGGCAGCACTCGCTCGGCCTTGAGCAGCCACGCGTGCAGCCGTTCGGGATGGCCGGCCATGACAAACATCACCACCAACGTTCCCAGCGCCACCGGCGTCATCACCAGGCCACCGTAGCGGATGGCGCTGAACAACGCCGAGTCGCGCGCTTCCATGCCCGGATCGAACCACAGCAGGAACGTGGCCAGCAGCAACAGCACGGCGACGAGGTCGAGAATGCGCTCGACGATGATGGTCGCGAACGTCGCGGTGGCGCTCAGGCCCTCGCGCCGCGCCAGTAGATACGGGCGAATCACCTCGCCCGCGCGCGCCGGCAGCAGCGCCGACGCCGCAAACCCGATGACCGTGGTCCGCAACACCACCATGAACCGCGTCGGCCCGAGCGGCGCCAGCAAGTATTGCCAGCGCTCGGTCCGGATCAGGAACGTGACGCTGGTCAGGGCCAGCGATCCCATCAGGTAGTCCAACCGCGCGGCTTTGACCGACGAGATCACCTTGGCCAGGTCGGCATTTCGCAGGAAAAGGGTCAGTAGGCCGACCGCCAGGCCGAGGACCACTAATGTTCGAATTAAGATGCGCAAACCACCGTCCATACTACATGAGGTATCGGCCGGCTGCCCTACCCCAGCAAGTTGGCGTCTTGCGCCTGAGGCCCGGCGCGTTTACCATGTTGGCTTCCTTCACACGAGCGCCCGTGCCTTCACCACCTCTCTTGGATACCCAGCTTGATGCCTTGTCCCTCGTCCGCCGCGGGAAGGTTCGCGACGTCTACGCCATAGACGATGCGCTGATCCTGGTCGCGACCGACCGCATCTCGGCCTTCGACTACGTGCTGGGATCCGGCATTCCCGACAAGGGCCGCGTGCTCAACCAGCTCTCCGCCTTCTGGTTCGCGCGGACGGGGCACATCGTGCCGAATCACATGCTGTCGATTGACGTGTCGGCCTATCCGGCGGCAGCGCACGCGTATCGCGCGCAGCTCGAGGGCCGTTCCATGCTCTCGCGCCGCACCACTCCGCTGCCCGTCGAGTGCGTGGCGCGCGGCTACCTGTCTGGCTCCGGCTGGAAGGACTACAAGGCGACCGGCGAGGTGTGCGGCGTCGCGCTGCCAAAGGGGATGCGCGAATCGGATCGCCTGCCCGAGCCACTGTTTACGCCGGCCACCAAGGCCGATTCCGGCCACGACGAGAACATCAGCGAAGAGGCCGCCGCCAACGTGGTCGGCACTGAGCTGCTGGCCCGGCTGAAGAAGATCACTCTCGAGCTGTACGCGCACGGCGTGGTCCACGCCCAATCCAAGGGCATCATCCTGGCCGACACCAAGTTCGAGTTCGGCCTCACCGACGCCGGCGAGCTGCTGCTGATTGACGAGATGATGACGCCGGATTCGTCGCGCTATTGGCCGATGGATCAGTACGCGCCGGGTGGTCCGCAGCCGAGCTTTGACAAACAATACGTCCGCGATTACCTCGAGTCGATCAAGTGGAACAAGCAGCCGCCGGTGCCGTCGCTGCCCGCTGATGTGGTGGCAGGCACGCGCAGCAAATATCTCGACGCCTACCGCCGTTTGACTGGGCTGGAACTGGACGTTGCCCGTGCATAAGCTACTGGACCAATTGGTCACCGAGATGGTGACGCGCGGCGTGCACTACACAGACGCCCAGCGGGAGTTCGAGAAGCGTTTCATCAGCTGCGTGATCGAGAACAATGACGGCAATCTCTGCAAAGCCGCCGACACCCTCGGTGTCCATCGCAACACGCTGACGCGCAAGGTGAAGCAGCTGAAGCTGCGCGTGCGGTCACTGTAGGCGCGAGCTGCGCCCCTCGGAGGGCGATGGCTTTAGCCGCCGCCAGGCCCCTCGGAGGGCGATGGCTTTAGCCG
>CAYHCX010000005.1:34393-80502 GCA_964355095.1 uncultured Acidobacterium sp. | reverse complement strand
GATCGATCCGTGGCTGGAGGTTCTGAACCTCTAAATCTGTGCCTAATCTGTGCCTAATCTGTGGCTGTGTTTGATCTGTGGCCTACTTGCTCTGCTGGGGCACGAAGTCGGGCGGCAGCGCCGAGCCGGCGCCGAAGAAAAAATCCTCCATGTGCTTGAGGATCAGTTCCTGTCCCTCTTTCTGCCAGGGCATCAGGCGGTACTCGTTGAGGATCATCTTCTGGCGATCCTCCCAGAGCTTCCAGGCCTGGGCCGACACGTTCTCGTAGATGCGCTGGCCGACTTCTCCGGGCCACGGCACCCGGTCGAGGCCGGGCAGTTCCTTTTGGAACTTTACACAGAAGACCATACGGCCGGACTTGTTGCCGGCCTTCTCGTTGGCCGGGCCGGTCGGACCTCCACACATACTCATAAACGCCTGCCTCCGCCCTGATTCTATCGCGTCGCTGCCGTGAGGGCATCCCGGCTAATATCAACAATCGTGGAGCCCGAGGAACGTCACCGCTGCTGCTGGTACGGCCGGCGCACCGCGGAACTGCCCGAAGACCTGGGTTCGCACACCATTGTTGACGGCGAGCTGGTCTACTGCGCCCACCCCATGTATTGGCCCGTCGTGCGCTACGAGTTCGACCTGCGCAACTGCGAAGACTGCGACGTTTTCAAGGCCCGCCGCACAGAGCGCCCGCCGGCCACGGAATCTTAGCTCTTCGGCGAGACCGGCGCGAAGAAGTCATCCTGCTTGTAGGTGTGGACGCGCCGGTAGCCCCGCGCCTCCAGGAACTTGATGATGTCGGTCCGCTTTGGCTCCTCTTCGTTGTGTTCAATGGCCATCGCGCCAAACCGGTAGCGGTCGAAGGGGAGGCCGCGCAGCGCGTCGAGTTCCGCGCCTTCGATGTCGAGGCTGAGGAAGTGAATGAAGGCGGGAGCCTTCGCCCGCGCGAGCACCTCGGCCAGCGTCACGGTGGTCATCTCCACGGTGGGGGCCTGTGCCGCCTCGTCCTTCCACTTGCCCAGCGTGTCGGCGATGCCGCCCAGCCCCTCATGGGTATGAAACAGCACGGTCTTGCCGGCCTCGTTCGAGACGACTTCCTTGACCATCTGGCACGAGCGTCCCTCCATGGCGGTCGGGAAGGGATCCACACAAATGCCGGTCCACCCGAGATCCTCGAGCGCCCTGGTGTTGGAGCCGATCTGGCCGTGACCGGACCCGACGTCGAGGAACACGCCGTTGACAACGCCGGGGAACATGGCTTCGGCCACCCACTTGTCCTGCCCGATTTCCGAGGGGTACGGCGGGTTGCCGAGCGTCTCCTGAAGGGCGATCGCGAACGCCCGGCTAAGCGGGAGCTGGCAACACCGCCGATTCTCGGCGAGGTACTTCGTGAATGCCTGGCCGCGCGGGCTGTAAAAGCCGGCGGTCGCAATCAACGGCAGGGCCACCCCCAGCACCAGCGCCAGCTTTGACTTGGACATCATCGGATTGTATTGATCCTCGGCAGTATCTACCCTGTATGTAGTGATTTAATGCACGTGGATGGGCTAGGCACTGTTTGTCTCTGATTGTATCTTTGCAACTAACTGATAAATAAAATCTTACGCCATCTGTAAGTCTGTTGAGCTGGCACGCTATTCGCTAGAAAGAAAGCAGGTATACGCGTCCTCGACCGATGGGAGGTCACAGTGTTTGAGATCCGAAAGGCCCGCCGGGGCTTTGCCTCGATGTCACAAGAGAAGCAGCGCGAGATTGCCAGCAAGGGTGGCCGTGCCGCTCACGCCAAGGGAACGGCGCACGAATGGTCGGCCGATGAAGCGCGTCGGGCTGGACGCAAGGGCGGTCAGGCCAGCCGCGGTGGACGGGGCAAGTTGCCGTCGATCGACTAGTTCGCCGGGACGTTTGTAAGAACCCACTCGCGGGAAGAGAGAAGTGCTGCGCCAAGCTACCCCTGGCCGGCACTTCTCACTTCTCACTTCTCACTTCTCACTTCCGACTTTTCCCTTTCGACGTTTCACTTTTCTCGACCTGCACCCGGGCGTCGTTGAAGCACGCGCCGCCACCCAAATCCGACAGCGAATCCGGCACCAGCGCGTTCGACGTGTAACCGTTCGCCGTGCCGCGGCGCCACAGGCCCTTGGGCATGGTTACGGTGCCCGGCCGCATCAGGGCCGTGAGGTGCGCCTTGATGCGCACTTCCCCGAGCGCGTTCCAGACGCGGAGCGCGTCACCTTCCCCCACGCCTCGCGCCTCCGCATCGTCGGGGTGCATCTCGAGGCGCACTTCGGGCCGCGGCAGCTCGCCGAGCGTGGAGCTAATCGTGCGCTCGCTCCCGGGCGAGATCAGCGCGAGCGGGAATTCGGCCGTGGCGGGGTCCGGCTGGTAGCCGTACAAACCCAGCGGCGCCTGCTGGTCGAGGATGCGCGGAAAGAGATCAACCTTGCGGTCCGGGGTCTTCGGGAACACGTCCACGAACTGGACCGGCCGGCCGTCGTACGGAGGTCTGGCCGTCCAGTGTTCCCGCAGATCGCTCCCGATTTTCCCCGGCAGGTGGTCGAGCACCGCCAGCATCGATTCGAGGTCGTCTGCGGGGTCGCCCGCAACCGACAACTCCAGCCGGCGCGACAGATCGAGGAACACGTCGCTGTTGGGACGCGATTCGCCGACCGCGTCGATCACGGGCTTGCCCAACTGCAGGGTGAGGGGCCCGTACCCGCGCACGAAGTCGTAGTGTTCGAGAAAGGTCGTGGCGGGGAGCACGACATCGGCGTAGGTCGCCGTGTCGGTCATCACCTGGTCGAAGACCACGGTGAACAGATCCTCGCGCTCGAGCCCCTGGATCACGCGCCGCTGGTCGGGCAGGGTCGCCACCGGGTTGCAGTTATAGACGAACAGCAGGTTGACCGGCGTGCCTTCCGGTTCGGTGAGAATGCGGCCGACCTGGTTCATGTTGACCGCGCGCGTGGCCGGCTCGGCGTCGGCCAGCCAGGTGCGGTCGATGTCCCACGAGGCGGAGTTGCTCATCGAAAACCCGCCGCCGCGCACGCCGAACTTGCCGGCGACCGCAGGCAGGGCCAGGACCGCCGCGGCCGCGCTGCCGCCGTTGCGGTTGCGTTCGAGTCCCCAACCGCACTTGACCAGCGCCGGGGACGTCTTCGCGTAGCGCTCGGCCAGGCCGCGGAGTTGCGCGGCGTTGATGCCGCTCACTTCGGCCGCGCGTTCGAAGGTCCAGGGACTGGCCTTCTCGCGCAGATCGGCGGCGCCGCTGGTGTGCTGATCGAGGAAGGCCTGGTCGGCGAGGCCTGCTTCGAAGAGATACCGGTGAATGGCCAGCGCCACGGGCAGGTCCGTGCCGGGCCGCACCGCCAGGTGCAGGTCCGCCTGGCGCGCGACGGTGGTCGCGCGCGGATCCAGCACCACCACGTAGGCGCCCTGGTCGCGGGCGTCCTTGAGGAACGGCATCAGGTGGATGCCCGACACGCCGGGGTTCACACCCCAGATGATGATCAATTTGGCCGACGGGTAGTCTTGGTAGCTGACCGACGCCATCTTGCCGTACAGGCCCAGGTTGGCGGCGCCGGTCGGCGCCGCGCAGACGGTGCGCAGCAGCCGCGAGGTGCCGAGCCGCCGGAACAGGATGGCGTCGGCGTAGTCCTGCGTCATGAAGCCGTTGGAGCCGCCGTAGCACAGCGGCAGGATCGTCTCCGCGCCGCCGGCCTCGCGGGCGCCGCGCACCTTCGCGGCGATCAAATCCAGGGCATCGTCCCACGTCACGCGCTTGAACTGTCCCGAGCCCTTGGCGCCGCGGCGCACGGCGGGGTAGAGCAGCCGGTCGTCGCCGTAGACGCGCTCGGGGAAGCCGCGGACCTTGGCGCAGATGTAGCCGTTGGTGATGTGGTTGTCTTTCGAGCCGTCGATCTTGGTGATGCGGCCGGCGCGCAGCGTCACGTCAAGCGTGCAGGCGTCCGGACAATCAAGTGGACACGCGGTTTGAACGTTGGATTCCGTCGGAGCCGCGCCGGGTTTCGCCATGCCCTTTAGAATAGGTGAGATGGCTCGCTTACCCCAAGTGGTGATCATCGGCGGCGGCTTTGCCGGTCTCGCCGCCGCGCGGCAGCTCAAGCAGGTGGACTGCGAGGTGACGATCATCGATCGTCACAACCACCACGTGTTCCAGCCGCTGCTGTACCAGGTGGCCACCGCCGGTCTGTCGCCCGGTGACATCGCCTCGCCGATCCGCTGGATCCTGCGCAAGCAGCCCCGCCTCCGCGTGTTGCTGGGCACGGTCGAGCGGATCGACACGGGCGCCCGCCAGGTGTGGATGGACGGTGCCGACGCCGTCGCCTACGACTACCTGATCGTGGCCGCCGGCGCCACCCATTCCTACTTCGGCCACGACGAGTGGCGCGGCGCGGCGCCCGGCCTCAAGACCCTGGATGACGCACTGGCGATACGGCGGCGGCTGTTGCTGGCGTTCGAAGAAGCGGAGCGCGAGCACGACGCGGCGCGCCAGCGGTTTCTGCTGACCTTCGTGATCATCGGTGGCGGGCCGACGGGTGTGGAGATGGCCGGCGCTCTGGCGGAAATTGCCAGGCAGGCGCTGCGATCGGAGTTTCGCGCCATCGATCCGGCGTCGGCCCGGATCATCCTGATTGAGGCCGGTCCGTCCATTCTCCCGGCGTTTCCGGCGAGCCTGCGGGCGTCAGCGCGGCGGACCCTGGTGCGGCTGGGCGTCGAGGTGCGCGAAGGCACCGCCGTGACGCAGGTGGAAGACGGCGCCGTCACCATGGGCAGCGCGCGCATCGCCGCGCACACCATTCTGTGGGCCGCCGGCGTGGCGGCGGCCTCGGTCGGCCGCGACCTCGGTCCTTCCCTCGACCGCGCCGGACGCGTGAACGTCAAGCCGGACCTGTCGGCGCCCGGCCACGCGGGCGTGTTCGTGGCGGGCGACCTCGCCAGCTTTTCTCATCAAACGGGCAAGCCGTTGCCCGGGGTGGCGCAGGTGGCGATGCAGCAGGGCACGCACGCGGCGCGCAACATCGCCCGCCTCATTCGCGGCGAAGCGACGCGCCCGTTCCGGTATTTCGATCCCGGCAATATGGCCACCATCGGCCGCGCCAACGCGATTGCCGACTTCGGGTTCCTGCGGGCCTCCGGGTTCTTGGGCTGGATGATGTGGCTGTTGGTGCACATCATGTTCCTGATTGGCTTCCGCAACCGGCTCTCGGTGCTGCTGCAGTGGGCCACGGCCTACCTCACCTACCAGCGAAGCGTCCGGCTGATCACGCGTAATGAAGGCTCGTAGTGCTATTCTCCTTCCCTCGGAGACCAACAGAGCCGTGCACCCCGGGCGAGCCGTCGGACCCTACCAGATCGTCCGCCAGCTAGGGGCTGGCGGCATGGGTGTCGTCTGGCTGGCCGAAGACACCCGCCTGCAGCGCAAGGTCGCCCTGAAGACCGTCAAGGGCGCCGACGCGGAGACCGCCGAAGGCCGCCAGCGCCTCATGCGCGAGGCCCGCGCCGCGGCCGCCCTCAATCATCCCCATATCGCCACCGTGCACGACGTCCTCGACGTCGATGGTCAGGTCGTGGTCGTGTTCGAGTACGTCGAGGGCGACACGCTGGCCGCCCGCCTGCAGCGCGGGCCGATGACCGTGGCCGAGGCGATTGAAGTGACCTGGCAACTCGCCGATGCGCTCGCGGCCGCGCATGCACAGGGCATCATCCATCGCGACCTGAAGCCGTCGAACGTCGTGCTCGGCCCCGACGGCCGCGCCAAGGTGCTGGACTTCGGCATCGCGCGGCTGGTGCCGGCCGGCGCCGACATGTCGCAAAGCGTCCCGGGCACCCTCGGCGGCGGTCTGGTCGGCACGCCGGGGTACGCCGCCCCCGAGCAGTACCTGTCGCGCAATGTGGACGGGCGCGCCGACCTGTACGCGCTCGGCGTGATGCTGTTCGAGATGATCGCCGGCCACCGGCCGTTTCCCGGCAACGACGCGGTCCAGCTCGTCACCGCGGTGCTGCGCGATGACGCGCCGACGCTGGCGACCAGCAACGGGCTGTGGGTGCCGCCGGAACTCGCCGACCTGGTGCAGCGCCTGCTCGAGCGCGATCCGGCGCGCCGCCCGGCGAATGGCGAAGAACTGCTGGTCGAGCTGAGCCCGCTGCGCGACACGGAACTGTCGCCGCTGGCGCGGCGCACGGTGTTGCTGCGGCAGCGGGTGCCGGCCAGCACGCTGGTGGTGGCCACCCTCACGCTGGCGGTGGTCGCCGCGGTGGTGATTCGCCAGCAGTGGAACACGCGGCCACTCGGGCCCGACGCGCCCGTGGTCGCGGTGCTGCCGCTGACCAACTCGAGCGGCGACGCGTCCAACGACTACCTGGGCGCCGGCCTGGCCGAGAGCCTGATCACGAGCCTGGCCTCGGTGCCGAAGGTCACGGTGCTCTCACGCTCGGCGGTGGAGGAGAGCCGTCAGCAGAATCCGGATCGCGCCAGCTTCGTGCGCTCGCTCGACGCCAGCTACCTGGTCACCGGTTCGGTGCAAGCGGTGGCGGACCGTCTGCGCGTGACGCTCAACCTCGAGCGCCCTGATGCGTCGGTGGCGTGGGGGCACACCGTTGAGGGCCCGATGAGCGACCTGTTTGGGTTGCAGTCGCAATTGGCCACGGCGTTGAGCGATGCGATTGCCGATCAGACGCCCTCGGCACCACGCACCGCGCCGGCGGCGCTGGCGACCGCCAGCGAACCGGCCCAGATCGCCTACTGGAAGGGCCGGGCCCACCTGGACCGGCGAGACCTGACCGGCAGTACCCAGGCGGCGATCAAGGAACTGAGCGATGCGGTCGCCGCCGACTCGAAGTTCGCCCTCGCCCATGCCGGCCTCGCCGAGGCCCAATGGGCGATGTACGCGCAGACCAACGACAAGTCTTGGGCGGAGAAGGCGATCGCGTCAACCCGGATCGCGATTCAACTGGAGCCTGACCGTCCCAGCGTGCGATACATCGCGGCCCTGACCCTGTTCCGCAGCGGACGGTTCGAGGAGGCCAACACGGAACTCGAGCGCGCCCTCCAACTGCAGCCGACCTACGAGGACGCCATCCGCCTGCACGGCACCGTGTTGGTGCGGCGCGGCGAAGTGGATCACGGCCTCGACGAGTTCAAGAAGTTGATGGCCATTCGGCCCAGCTCCGTGTCGCTCTTCAGCGACCTGGGACTGGCCCTGTACACCGCCTCCCGCTTTCCCGAGGCGCTCGAGGCGTTCGAAAAGGCCATCGCCCTCTCGCCGAGCTCGTCGATCAACCTGACCCGCGCGGGCAGCACCGCTCAGCAGATGGGCGACCAGAAGCGCGCCCTCGAATTCTACGAACGGGCCAATGCCATCCAGCCGCGAGCCGAGACGTTCTCCAACATGGGCACGATCTATTACGGCCTGAGCGACTACGCCAAGGCCGCCGGCGCCTACGAAGGCGCGCTCCTGATTCGCCCACTGAGTGCGATTACCCACCGCAACCTCGGTGACGCATACCTGCACCTGGGGCGCCGCGAGGACGCACAACGCGCGTACCAGCAGGCCGTCGCACTCGCCGAGGCGGAGGTGTCGGTCAGTTCCGCCGACGCGAGAGCAATCGCGCGTCTGGCCGTCTATCAAGCCAAGGCCGGCGACGATGTGGCGGCAATGCGGAGCCTGCGACGGGCGCAGGAGCTGGCGCCGAAGGACGAACAGGTGCTCCAGCGTGCCGGTGTCGTCCACGCCCTTGCCGGCCGCGTCGGTGACGCACTGGACGCGATTGGGCAGGCCATCGCCGCGGGCGCGGCGCCACGGTCGGTGGCTGAGGAAGAGGACTTTGTACGGCTACGGACCATGCCGCGTTTTGCGGCCATGGTGTCAACCCCAACTGAGGTGAAACGATGAGCAAGAAGAAGCCCGTGAAGAAGAACGCCAAGAAGGTGTCCGTGAAGAAGAAGGCGCCTGCCCGCAAGGCGGCCGCGAGGACGACCGCGGCCCGACTGGCCGCGCCGGTGTCCAACCGCACGGCGGCGGCCACCATCTTCCTCTACAACACGCCGGCCGGTCCGCGCGTGCGGACCTCGCCGCAGTTGTTGCCGGCGGGCCCCGGCTTCATTGAATGGACAGTGGTGAATCTGGCCTCGGATGATCCGGTTGACGTCGAGATTTCATGGCCGAACGGGGGACCGTGGGGCAGCCACCCGATTCCCATCAAGAACGGCAACGCGCGTGTCAGTTGCGTGGGCGCGAAGGACGGGCGCTATAAGTACAACGTGACCGCCAACGGCTACACCGAGGATCCGGAGATCGAAATCCCCTGGAACTAGCGTCGATCCCTCGATAACGACGGATTTGCACGCCGTGGCAGGGCTTCCGGGGAGGAGTCCTGCCGCGGTGGCGTTTCGGTGCTATCCTCGCGCTGCTTTGTCCCCCTAGCCCCGTGCAGATAGGCAGCACCGTTGGACCGTACCAGATCCTGCGCCACCTCGGATCAGGGGGCATGGGATCGGTCTGGCTCGCCGAAGACACCCGCCTGCATCGCCAGGTTGCCCTCAAGACCCTCCGTCCCGCCGACGACGACGATGCCCCCGCCCGGGCGCGGTTGATGCGCGAGGCGCGCGCCGCCGCCGCCCTCAACCATCCGCATATTGCCGCCGTCTACGACGTACTCGAAAACGACGGGCACGTCGTCATCGTGTTCGAGTACGTCGAGGGTGAGACGCTGGCCGCGCGGCTCGCGCGTGACGTGCTGCCGGTGCCTGCCGCAATCGACATCGGCGGCCAGATCGCCGTCGCGCTGGTGGCGGCGCACGCGCACGGCGTCGTGCATCGGGACCTCAAGCCCGCCAACGTCATCATCGGCGCCGGCGGGCAGGTCAAGATCCTCGATTTCGGCATCGCGCGCATCCTGGCGTGTGGCACCACGAAGACCGGCGACGGCCACACCGCTACTGGCCTCGGCTTGATCGGGACGCCGGCGTACGCGGCACCGGAGCAGATGGTGTCGGGGGCGGTTGACGAGCGCGCGGATCTCTACGCGCTCGGCGTCATGTTGTTCGAGATGATCAGCGGCCGTCGTCCTTTCACGGGCAGCGACCCGATCGCCCTGGCGTCATCGAAACTCGGGAAGGACGCGCCGCCGCTGTCGGCCGCCGGCGCCCAGGTCCCCCGCGAGCTCGAGCGGCTCGTCGCCTCGCTCCTGTCGCGCGATCTCGATGAGCGTCCGGTATCGGCCGCCGACGTCCTCGCGCAGTTGCGCGCGCTCGTGCCGGGCACGACGGCGCCGCCGTCGAAGCGCCGGGCGGTGGCGCCGGTGCTGGCGATCGCGACGCTGCTCGCCGCGATCGTGTCGCTCGGCGTGTGGGGCCCGCTGCGGCGGAGCAGCGAGCCGGCTGCCGAGTCGCCGCCGGTGGTGGCCGTGCTGCCGCTCGCGAACATCAGCGGCGACGGGTCGAAAGACTTCCTGGCGGCGGGCATCGCCGAAAGCCTGATCTCGAGCCTGGCGGCGTTGCCGACCGTGACCGTGCTGTCACGGGCCTCGGTGACCGAAGCGCGCAACCGCACCCCGGAATCATCGGCGCTCGCGCGTGATCTGGGCGCGACCTACCTCGTCGAGGGCAGCGTGCAGGAGTCCAGCGGCCGGCTCAGGGTGTCGCTGAACCTGGTTCGGCCCGATCGTTCGGTGGCGTGGGCGGACAGCGTCGAAGGCGTCGTCGATCAGATCTTCGACCTGCAGTCACGTTTGGCGACGATGCTCACCGCCGCGCTCGACGTGCGGGTGTCCGCGGCTGAGCGTCAGCGGATGAATTCGCCCGTGACCACGAGTTCGGAAGCGCTCAACGCCTACTGGCAGGGCCGCGCCTTTCTCGACCGCCGGGATGTGAAAGGCAACCTGGATGCCGCCGTTGCCGCGTTCAACCGGGCGCTGGCGCTCGATGCGCGTTTTGCCGTCGCGCAAGCCGCGCTCGGCGAGGCCTTCTGGACGCAGTACGTCGACAGCCGTGATCCGGCGTGGGCGCAGAAGGCCACCGAGGCGGGACTTACCGCGCTGCGCCTCGATGCCGACGAACCGGTCGTGCGGTATGCCCTTGCCGTGACCCTTGCCGGCACCGGCAAGTTGGCTGAGGCGGTGGTCGAACTCAGGCAGGCGCTCGCCCTCCAACCCAACTACGACGATGCCAGGCGGCAACTGGGGCAGGTGCTGTCGCAGCTGGGTCAGGCCGACGGCGCCGTGGTGGAGTTTCAGCGTGCCATCGCCCTGCGTCCGGCCTTCTGGGGGCACTACCTCGCGTTGGGCAACAGCTTGATGCAGGTCGGGCGATATGCCGAAGCCGGCGACGCTTTCCAGAAAGTCATCGAGCTCCAGCCCGACAGCTTCGTGGGCTACCAGCAGATCGGCGCTGTCCACCACAACCTCGGCAACTATGACGAGGCGCTGAAAAACTACAGGTTGGCTCTCGATCGGCGGCCCAATGCCCAGGCCTATTCCAACGTCGGTGCGATTCACCACTCGCGCGGCGAGTATGGGGCGGCCGTGGACGCCTACCGCCATGCCTTGGAGCTCCGGCCCAACTCGCACGTCACCCATCGCAACCTGGGCGACGCGTTGGTCAACCTCGGCCAGCGGTCGCAGGCGAGAACCGCCTACCAACGCGCGATCGCCCTGGCCGAAGGCGAACTGAAGGTGAACTCCACGGACCCGGCGATTTTATCGAGCCTGGCCGTCTATCTCCAGAAGGCGGGTCGCGGCGATCAGGCGCTCGAGCGGCTTCGCCAGGCGCTGCCGCTGGCCCCGACCGACTGGCAGGTGCATTTCCGCGCCGCCGAAGTGCACGCGCTGGCCGGCCGTATGGCCGATGCGGTCGAGTTCATCGGCCTGGCCATCGCCCGCGGCGCGCCGCTTTCCAGGATTGAAGACGAGGAGGACTTTCGCACGGTGCGAAAACTGCCGGTGTATCAAGAAGTCGTCCGTTCAGCGCCAAAGGAGGAGTGATGAGACGTCTCGCCGAAGGATCGTTCGTCCTGCTGCTGTCAGTTGTGAGTGCGACCTGCGCCGTGAAGGCGGTGCCGGTGGACGCCAAGGGGCTGCAAGGGTTGAGACGGGGAAACCATCCCGTGAGCGCGAAGATTGTCCTCAAGCGGGATCCCGCCAACCCGCAGAAGTGCGTGGCGAGGACGATGCCGAAGCGGATCGAAGTGGACCCCAATGAGGATGATGGCGTGATCTGGCAAGTCAGGCAGATTCCCGGGTCGAAGTGCCTGCCGGCTGGCGTGGACCTGGAGCTGCGCTGGAGCAAGGACAACCCCACCGCCTGCACGAAGCTCGGCACGCACACCTCGGGCAACAAAGTGCTGTTCGAGTGCGACCTCGACGCCTTCCTGCCCGGCAGGGTCTATACCTACAAGCTGTATCGCGTCGGCGGCGGCCTGGATGAAATGGTCGAGGATCCCGAGATCGAAATCGTCGTGTTCTAGACTAGCGCCGATCGGGCCGCAGCACGCGGCCCGCCAGCGCCGTCGTGAACGTCCCCTCACGCCGCACCAGCTCGCCGTTGACGAGGATGTCGTTGATCCCTTCGGCGATCTGGTGCGGATCCTGATACGTGGCCGCATCGTTCACCTTGGCCAGGTCGAAGATCAGCACATCGGCAAACGCGCCGGCGCGCAGCTGGCCGCGATCCTTTAATCCAAACACCGTCGCCGGCAGTGAGGTCATCGAGCGGATCGCCGTCGCGATGTCCACGGTGTTCCGCTCGCGGACGTAGCGCTTGAGCTTGCGCGCGAAGGCGCCGTAGGCGCGCGGGTGCGGCTTGCCCACGCCCATCGGCACCAGGTCGCCGTCGGTGCAGGTCATGGTCCACGGCTGGCGCATGATGCCCTCGATGTCGTTCTCGGACATGTTGAACGAGACCAGGCTGGCGTCGCCCTTCTCGAGCAGTTTGAGCGCGAACTCTTCCGGCGCCATGCCCGCCTTGGCCGCCAGGTCCGAGAGCCGCTGGCCCTCGAACGACGGGTCGGCGGCGTAGCGGCTGATCATCAGGGTGCCGGCGCCGCCGCGACGGGCGATGTTGGTCTTGACCTCGGCGCGGATCTCTTCCCGCAGCTCGCCGAGGATCCGCTTCATCATCGCGTCGCGCCCGCCGACCTGCGCCGACCGCGGCATCAGCGCGCCGACAATCCCGGTGCCGCTGGCTTCATAGGGATACTGATCGGCGAACACCTGCACGCCGCGGGTTCGCGCCGCTTCAATCCGCTCGATCAGCGTCTTCGACAGGCCCCAGCTGGCCGGGCCCAGCGCCTTCATGTGCGAGACCACGCCGGTCACGCCGCCCTGCTCGGCGATGTCGATCACTTCCTGCACTGCCGCGACCACGCCGATGCTGTAGTCGGCCTCGTCGCGGATGTGGCTCGAGTAGACGCCGCCGAAGGGCGCCGTGGCCCTGGCCATCGCGATCACCTCGGCGGTCTTCGAGTAGCTGCCGGGGGCGTAGTAGAGGCCGCTCGACAGGCCGACGGCGCCGGCCAGCATGCCCTGGCGCGCGAGCTCGACCATCCGCGCCAGCTCGCCGGCATTCGGATCGCGATCCGACATGTCCATCACCGCGCGGCGGATGGAGCCGTGTGGCACGAACAACCCAACGTTGGTGCCGATGCGTTGTTTCTCGTAGGTGGCGCGCTGGGCGACCAGGTCCACCGGTCCGCCGCCGTCGGGGTTGACGAAGACGGTGGTGAGGCCTTGCGCGAGCAGCGGCTGCCCGTGCTTCAGGCCCTCGGTGGCGAGGCCTTCACCGGCGTGCGAATGGACGTCAATGAACCCCGGCGTGACCAAGCGGTCGGCGGCGTCGATCACGGTCCTGGCGGTGGCGCCGGTCAGCGTTCCCATGGCGCGAATGCGATCGCCGGTGATGCCGATGTCGGCGCGGTACCAGGGATTCCCGGTCCCGTCGAGGACGCGGCCGTTCTTAATCAGGATGTCGAATTGCGGGGGATCCTGGGCCGCGAGCGAGACCAGAGAAAGCACCGTGGCCAACGTGATGCGGAGAATCATGCTGGCGGCATTCTATGGCGTTTTACAGGAGATAAGGAGACAAGGAGATCAGGACCTAACATTAAGTCTCTCCTGAACTCCTGGTCTCCTGTTCAAACTACAGCGGCAGGACGTAGCGGATGTATTCGCCGCTGAATCCCCGCCGTTCGTAGAATGCGCGGGCGCGGGCGTTGGTGACCAGGGCGTTCAGCGTCAAATGGTCGGAGCCGCGTTGGCGCGCCCAGGCCTGGCAATGGTCGAGCAGGGCAGAACCCACGCCGCGGCTTTCAGCCTCTGCCGTCACCGCTAGTACCGAAAGGTGCGCGTGCGGACGGTCGGTGAAGAAGTCGACGAGGGTGACCAGGTAGGCGCAGCCCGCCGAGTGCCCATTCAGTTCGGCGATGAACAGGGCTTCATCCGCCTCCGCGCTTTGCGCTTCGGCGGGACTATCGTCCGGCAGGCGCTCAAACCACGCGGCGAGAGCGCGGCGATCGCCCTCAGCGAATTCCGCTTTCGAGCGGAAGGCCGGCACCTCGAACGATACCAGCCGGTCGGCCAGGGCGAGGACGAAGTCGCGGTCGTCAGGTTGCGCGGGGCGAATCGTCATCCGGTGACCGCCGCCGCCTTCTTGGCGTACTTCCGCTCGACATAGTCGTCGAGCAGTTGCTGGAAAGCGAGGGCCAACTCGTCGTAGGTGCCCTTGAGCGTGGTGGCGTGCACGCCGTCGATGAACACCGGGCAGTGGGGTGCCTCGCCCGTGCCGGGCAGCGAAATGCCGATGTTGGCGGCCTTGGATTCGCCCGGGCCGTTGACGACGCAGCCCATCACGGCGAGCGTCAGGGTTTCCACGCCCTCGTAGTTCTTCTTCCACGACGGCATCTGCTCACGGATGTAGCCCTGCACGGCCTCCGCCAGTTCCTGGAACGTCGAGCTCGTGGTCCGGCCGCAGCCGGGACACGCGGTCACGCTCGGCGCAAAGGTCCGCAGGCCGAGCGACTGCAGCAGTTCGCAGGCCGCATACACTTCCTCGCGCCGATCGCCGCCGGGCTTCGGGGTCAGCGACACGCGGATCGTGTCGCCAATGCCCTCGGCCAGCAGCACGCCCATCGCGGCGGCGGACCACACCAGTCCCTTGGTCCCCATGCCGGCTTCGGTGAGCCCGAGGTGAAGCGGCTGCGTGGTCTGGCGCGCGAGCGCGCGGTAGACGTCGATCAAGTGGCGCGGCCGCGACAGCTTGCACGAGACGATGATCTGGTCCGGGCGCAGGCCCGTCTCGATCGCCAGCTCGGTGGACTGCACGGCCGACAGCACCATGCACTCGCTGATGATGTCGTCCGATTCCTTGCCGAGGTTGCGGTCGGTGTTCTCCTGCATCTTCGCCATCACCAGCTCCTGGTTGAGGGAGCCGCCGTTGACGCCGATGCGGACGGGCTTGCCGTGGTCGATGGCGACCTGGCAGATCGTGGCGAACTGTTCGTCGCGCCGCTTGCCGGTGCCGACGTTGCCGGGATTGATCCGGTACTTGTCGAGTGCCCGCGCGCAATCCGGATGGCGCGTCAGCAGCAGGTGGCCGTTGTAGTGGAAGTCGCCGATCAGGGGAGCCGTACAACCGGCGTCGAGCATCCGCTGCTTGACCTCCGGAACCGCCGCGGCCGCCTCCGGCACGTTCACCGTGACTCGCACCATCTCCGAGCCTGCCTGCCAGAGCTCGATGCACTGCCGCGCCGTGCCCTTGGCATCGGCCGTGTCGGTCATGGTCATGGACTGCACGACGACCGGAGCCCCGCCGCCGACCATGACGTTGCCCACCTTGACGCCGGTCGTCCGATGCCGCTTACCAATCGTTAGCATGCGCAAATCACCAAATCACCAAATCTCGAGATCCTGATCCTCTACCCAGCCGTCGTCAGCCAACGACCGTTTGATCTCATCCGCGCGGAACAGCGCGAGGTCCATGGTGTCGTAGTTCTCGGCCCGATCCATGGCGTCGTTCGCGAAAAATGCCAGCGTGTAGGGCGGGCCGCCCGGCAGGATCACCGCCCGGGCGTGAGCCTGGCCGCCGCCTTCGCTCGGGCGACGGTGCCCAGGTGGCTTGCACAGCCGCCACAAGACGGTCGGAGCCGCCGACGCCATCTATTGAGGATACAACGCCGCCGAGTCGCGTGCCGATTCGAGGAGGGCCGACAGCGTGGCGGCGGCGTATCGGCTGTCGGCAAGGGTCACGACCGCAGGGGCGCGTCCAGGACCGCGGCCTCGAAGTCCTCGATTTCACGCACGAACAGTTCCGGTGAGCCGACGACCTCGATCAGTTCGACCCGGCCGCCGCGTTCGAGCTCCTGAAGCCTTCCTCGACGACCACCTTCGCCGCCGCCGCGGCCGCGGCCCGCGCGCGAATGCGGCTGGCCACCGCGACCAGCGCGCTGCGCCGCGCCAACCGCATGGCCGGGATCAGCCGCCGGTTGATGCGAGCCGTACTGAGAATGCCCCAACGCAGTGTCGACATCGCTGGAGGACGAGTCCGGTCTGCGTCATCTGCGTCATCCACCTTCGCGCGTCCGCGCTTCGGCGGACAAGTCTGCGGCCCTGGTGAAATCCGCGTCATCAGTGTTCCGACTTCAGCTTGGCCAGCATGCGTCGATTGAATTCCTCGGACTGGCCGCGGGGAATCGACAGCGTCTTCCAGTTCGCGCCCAGCAGGTGCTTCGCCAGGAACAGGATCTGGTAGGCATGGCCCGCGTAGTGCGACACCTGCCGCATCATCGCCTTGTGGACGGTGTGCGGCTCGCCGCGGATGACCACCGCGCGCTGCAGGTCGGCGTCGGTCAGCGGCGTGAGCGCCTCGAACACGCATTGCCACCCGCGATCCCATTCGGCCAGCAGCTCCGCCCGCGTGTACGGCACGTCCGCGAATTCCCGGTCGCGCCTGCGATCCGGCTTCTCGCCGTCGCTGGCCAGGAAGTCCACCCAGCGCGACCGCATGTTGCCCGCCATGTGCCGCATGATCACCGCGACGCTGTTCGCGTCGGGGTCGATCTTCTCCTGCAGTTGTTCGTCGGAGAGCTGTTCGATCGCCTTGTCCGCGAGCTTCCTGATCTTCTGGAACTCGTCGATGGCGTCGGTGACGATGGGCGAGTCAGTGGACATGTTCGATGATCAGGATACCTTGCGTGATGGAGCACGTCAGCAGGAACCGGCCCTGTCGCAGGTGCTTGGGCTGCCGTCTGGGCACGTCCACCGCGCACTACCCGCGGCCCCGCCCCGGCATGACCGGCGGCCGCACGATCCTCGGCGCATTCGGCTTGCGCTTCCAGACCGCAAACACGAAGGGCCTGAAGACATGTCTTCGGACCCTTCGTGGTCTTGGCTGTGATCAGCTAGAACGAACGGGCGAACAGCCCTTCGATGGCCGTCCGCGCGGTGGCGCCCAGCTCGCGGGTGCCGGTGCCGGTGAAGTGGACGTGCGTAATCACCGGCTCGTTACCGCCGGCGCGTTCGGTCCACGTCGAGGCCTCGCCGTCCCACTCGAACCATCCCCCGCGATCCTGGTCGAACACGAACAGCGGCTTGGCGCACAGCTTCGCGAATTCCGCGCCCCAGCCGGTGCCGCCGCGGACGGTCTGGTCCGGCTGGATGCTGCCAATCACGTAGATTTCCTGGCCGTGATTGACCTGATACCAGATGCTCTGGAGGATCTTGCGGAAGGTCGGCGTGTCGGGGTAGCGGCGATTCATCAGCCGCGACACGTAGGCGAGGCTGACCTCGCCGGCGTGAAGCTCTTCGTGATTGAGCACGCGCAGGCCGCGGGTGCGGACCGGCTTGTGGCCGTCGAACGAGAAGTTGACCTCCTCGATCCCGAAGCGCTCGGCGCACGCACCGAACTCCGCTTCGGCGCCGGGGGCGCCGCCGCTGAAGAGGATGACGTCCTCGCGGTTCGGCATGACTCGCTACTCCTTGTCGTCGCCGGCGTCGGGTTCGCCGCCCGGATCGGGGGTGGCTTCGACGGCGGTGTCGGGCGCGTCCGGATCCGGCTCCTCGGGCTTCATGAAGTCCGGGGTGACGTCGACGGCGTCTTCCTCCGAGTCGTCCAGGTCGTACATGCGGCCCGTGAACTTGGTCGGGATCGGGCCGCGCGGCTTGTCTTCCTTCTTGGTGAAGGGCTTCTTCTTGTCCTTCGGCGGAGCCGGCGGACCGAAGTTCTTGGCGCCGCCGGTGGCTTCGCCGCCGCCGTAGCCGCCGGGGCGGGGCGGGCCGCCAAAGCCGCCACCAGGCCGTGGGCCGCTGAAGCCGCCGCCACCGCCGCTGAAGCCACCCGGCCGAGGGGGACCTCCGAAGCCGCCGCTCGGTCTGGGCGGGCCTCCGGCTTCTCGGGCGCGCGCCTCGCTGACGGCCAGCGGACGGCCCATGAACAACTGGCCGTCGAACTTCTTAATGGCTTCTTCGGCAGGGGCTCGCTCCGCGTACTCCACGAACGCAAAGCCCCGGGCGCGGCCGGTTTCACGGTCGAGCGGGCGGACGATTTGCGTCGGTGGCCCGACCTGCGCGAAGTGAGTACGCAGGTCGTCTTCGGTCGCCTGATAGGGCAAATTGCCCACGAACAATCGGACTGGTGGCACGGGTGAACTCTAACGGGTGACGGCTGAAGGCAATTGGGTGTTCGTGTTCAAAATCCAACGTGGATGTGGAATGGTCTGGTGGGCCTTTGCTTGGGGGGGTAGCTTAACAAATATGTCCCGGGGTCACAAGCCCTTCAACTGGGCCTTGATGGCTTCGAGCCGCAACTTCAGCATTTCCCGGTGCGCCGGCCGGCAGGCGGCGCCCAGTTCGGCCTGGGTCTGGGCCAAGGCCAGTTCCAGCCCGGTTCGCTGCTGGTTGGCCGCCGCTTGCGCTGGCGTCAACTCCGGTTTGGACGGGGGCTTGCGACCCGCCTCGTCCTGTTGCGATTCAATCGCCTTGCTCTCCCACCCGCGCGCCATGCCCGGAGCATAGCAGTTCCGCAAACGGACAGATCCAAACCGGGGCGGGCCGGCGTCAATCCCCGTAACCCTCTGAGGCGCCAAGCAGTTGCGGCGAACCGGCGGATTGGCAAGCAAGCTGCACGCTGACGGTCCACATGGATCGCCTCACTCAGGACCTCCGCCACGCGCTGAGGATGTTGTTCAAGGCCCCGGTGTTCACCACCGTGGTCATTTTCACGCTCGCCGTCGGCATCGGCGCCAACACCGCCATGTTCAGCATCGTCAACGGCGTGCTCCTGCAGGGCCTGCCGTTTCGCGATGCTGAGCGCATCGTCGATATCAACGAAGTCGAGCGGCGCGAACCGGCCGGGGGCGGCGCCATTGCGCCGGCGACCTTCATCGACTGGCAGAAGATGTCCACCACGATCGAGGCGATGAGCGCGTTTGCGCCGCGCACCTTCAACGTGGCGCCGTCGGCCGGCGAGCCGGAACGGATGCGCGGCGCGGTAACGTCCACGGCCTTCTTTGACGTGCTGGGCGTGTCGCCCATCCTCGGTCGCCAGTTCACGCGCAACGACGCCGAACCGGGCCAGGGACAGAACGTCGTCCTGAGTTACGGGTTGTGGCAGCGCTACTTCAAGGCCGCGCCCGACGTCATCAACCAGGCAGTCCGACTGAACGGACAGCCCTACACCGTGGTGGGCGTCATGCCGGTGACGCTCAACTTCCCGGAGAACGCGCAGTTCTGGATCCCGGCCTCATACGACGTGCCCGGGTGCGGCGGCCCGGGCGATCCGCGTCAACAGCGCGGCATGCACTGCCTGCGCGGCATCGCGCGCCTCAAGGCGGACTCCTCGCTCCAGCAGGCCAACGCCGAGCTGAAGACGATCTCCGACCAGTTGGCCAAGCAGTACCCGGATGAAGCCTCGAACTTCATCGGGCTCGTCACGCCGTTGCAGGACAAGCTGGTTGGCTCGGCGCGCACGCCGCTGCTGGTGTTGCTCGGCGCCGTCGGCTGCGTGCTGCTGATCGTGGTGGCGAACGTCGCCAACCTGTTGATGGCGCGCGCCACCGTTCGCGCGCGTGAACTCGCCATTCGCGCGGCGATTGGCGCGAACCGAGCGACGCTGATGCGCCAGCTGCTGACCGAAAGCGTGGTGATTGCCCTGGTCGGAGGCGCGCTGGGCGTGCTGGTCGCGTTCTGGAGCGTGGATTTGATCCTGGCCCTCGATCCCGGCGAGGTGCCGCGCGTGGCGCCCATTGGCGTCGACGGCCGGGCGTTGAGCTTCGCGCTGGTGCTGTCGATGATCACTGGCGTCCTGTTCGGCGTGGTGCCGGCCTGGCAGGCCTCGAAGCCCGAGTTGCAGAGCACGCTGAAGGACAACACGCGCGGCTCGACCGGCGACGGCCATCGCCATGTCGCGCGCGCCGGCCTGGTGCTGGCCGAGGTCTCGATCTCGCTCGTGCTGCTGGTCGGCGCCGGCCTGCTGTTCCGCAGCCTGATGACGCTGATGGACATGCCGCTCGGCTTTGCCACCTCGCGCATGCTGACCATGGCCGTGGCGCCGACGGGCGAGAACTACCGCTCGCCGGGGCAGTTTCTCGGCTACTGGAACCGGGTGCTCGAGCGCGTGCGCGCCGTACCCGGCGTCGAGCAGGTGGCGCTCAGCAGCAGGCTGCCGCTCGGCGGCGGCATCAGCGTCCTGTCCTTTCAGCCCGAAGGCCAGCCCGAGATGCCGCCCAGCCAGCAGCCGCTGACCAACCTCGTCGACGCCAGCCCTGGCTACTTTGGCACCATGGGCATTCCCGTGCTGCGCGGCCGCGAGTTCGCCGAGCAGGATGCGGTCGAGGACCCGCGCACCATTCTCATCAACGAGGCGATGGCGCGCCGGGAGTTCGCGGACGTCGACCCAATCGGCCGGCGGTTTTCGTTCGGACCGGGCGAAGACGGCGAGCCGGAGTGGGAGGAGATTGTCGGCGTGGTGGGCAACGTGCGGCAGTACCGCGCCGATCAGGATCCCGTGCCGATGACCTACGCGCCGTACACCTCGTCGCCGGGCCGGGCCCAGAACCTGATGATTCGCACGGCGGGTGAGCCGATGGCCGTGGCCGGCGCGGTGCGCGCCGCGCTGCAGTCGCTCGACCCGTCGCTGCCGGTGTCGCCGCCGCGCACCCTGGATGCCGTGGTCGGCGCGTCGCTGACGCAGCGCAAGTTCAACATGACGTTGCTGATCGTGTTTGCCGGCATCGCCCTTGTTCTCGCCATTGCCGGCATCTACGGCACCGTGGCCTATTCGGTGGCGCAACGCACGCAGGAGATTGGCATTCGCGTGGCCCTGGGCGCCTCGAGCCGGGAGATTCTCGGCCTGGTGCTGTTGGGCGCCTTGAAGCCCGTGGCCGCCGGTCTCGCGGTGGGCGTGGTGGCCTCGCTGGCGCTGACACGCGCGCTTGACGGGTTGGTCTACGGCATCAGCACCACCGACCCGCTGACCTTCATCTCGCTGCCGCTGGTGCTGGGCGTCGTCGCGTTCATTGCCGGCCTCCTGCCGGCCCTGCGCGCCACGCGGGTCGATCCTCTGGAAGCGCTCCGGGTAGACTGACGTAAGGTGCCTAAGGTGCCTGAGGTGCCTAAGGTGCCTGAGGTGCCTAAGGTGCCTAAGGTGCCTAAGGTGCCTAAAGTGCCTAAAGTGCCTAAAGGGTGGGTGCATCAATAGATGGTGTTGACGGCGCTCGTGGCACTGCAGCTGGCGGCGGCGCCCGTAGCGACCTGCCTGCAACCTGGCCGGACCGGCGAGTGGCGATCGGAGTGGATCGTTTCGGCCGGCGCCGCGCGCAGCGTCGCGTTGTTTCAGTCCGAGGGCAACCGCTCGTACGGCGTGCAAACGGTGTCGTGGGGCCGGACGCTGACCCGGCCTCTCGGTCCCGGCGTGCTGCGCGGTTGCCTGGCGTGGGCCGTCGAGGCCACGCCGCTGATGATTCAGTTCGGGCCGTCCCGGATCCACGGCGCGGGCATCGCACCGGTGGTGTGGCGGTGGAATGTGCTGCCGCAGCAGACCTGGTCGGCGTTCGCGGAACTCGCCATGGGCGGGCTGTGGACGACCGATCCGATTCCCGAGAACACGACCAGCGCGAACTTCACCGCGCATTGGGGCCTTGGCGTCAGGTGGCACACCTCGGCGCGCGACAGCGTGGTGGTGCAGTACCGCCTTCAGCACTTCTCGAACGGCAACCGGCTCGAGTCCAACCCGGGCGTGAACAGTCACGTGCTGCTCGCCGGCTGGTCGCGCCGCTCGGCGCGGTAATGGTCCGGCTAAAGCCGGACACTACAGATGTGGCGTCCGGCTTTAGCCGGACTGTTACCGCTCGTAACTCTCGCGCTTCGACGACGCCGTGAGCTTGACCAGGTAGCGCATCGGATCGGCGCGGAACATCGTCCGCAACTCGTCCAGGCTCCGGGCGCCGCCGTAGCTGATCGACGAGCACAGGTGCTTGAGGATGTCCTGCACGATGGGCCGCACCGAGCCGCGGGCCGGCACGCTCACCTCGGTGCCCTCCGCCCCCAACGCCTCGAGATCCACCACCTCGTCGTCTTCCACGTCCAGTCGATCGCGAATCGCCTGGATCGACGCCATGCCGCGCAGAACCTTGAACGGGACCTTCACCGATCGTTGCTGGTCGGGCAGGACCACCGCCTTCTGGACCACGTCGCCGGGCGTCTCTTCGGTGCCGGCAAACATGCTCCCCAGCATCACCGTGTCGCCGCCGAAGAGCAGGGCCTCGAGAATGGCGCCGTGGCGCTTGATGCCGCCGTCGGCGATCAGCGGCACACCGTTGTCGCCGGCGCCAAGCCGGCATTCGACGAGGGCCTGGAGCTGCGGCACGCCGAAACTCGTCGTCAGGCGCGTCGTGCAGCCGCCGCCGGGGCCGATGCCCACCTTGACGGCGTTGACGCCGCGCCCGGCGAGAAACCGCACGCCGTCGGCGGTCGCCACGTTGCCGGCCACCAGCTCCACGTCGGGAAATGTCTTGCGGAAGGCGTCAATGGCCTTGGCCATCACCGTCGAATGGCCGTGGGCGATGTCGATCACGATCACGTCCACCTGGGCCTTGACCAGTTCGGCGGCGCGTTCCAGGTAGTCGCCGGTGGCGCCGATGGCGGCGCCCACGCGCAACCGTCCCTGGGCGTCGCGCGTGGCAAAGGGGAGCCGTTCCTGGCGGTAGATGTCCTTGGCGGTGATCAAGCCGATCAGGGTGCCCTGAGCGTCCACCAGCGGCAGCTTCTTGACCTTGCGCTCCACCATGATCCGCTCGGCGGCGGCCAGCGTCAGCTCGCCCCGGCCCACCACCAGCGCGCCGACCGGCGTCATGCGCGAGCCGACGTCGCCCTGTTTCGTGTCGACGAACCGGACGTCGCGCTCGGTCAGCAACCCCTGGAGCCGGCGTTGCTCGTCCACGACCACCAGCGTGCCGGCGCGGGCGCGCTTCATCAGGGCCACCGCCGTGGCCAGCGCCGTGGCGGGCGTCACGGCGTAGGGGTCGCGGATGATGATGTGCTGCATCCGCTTGACCTTCTCCACCTCGCGCACCTGCGGCTCGATGTCGCCGTTGCGGAACCCACGGTCGATGATGCCGAGGCCGCCCTCTTCCGCCTGCACGATGGCCATCGGCGCCCGCGTGACGGTATCCATGTTGGCCGAGACCAGTGGCCGCTTGAGGGTGATGTGGGTGGAGAACCGGCACGACAGGTCGATCGCCGACGGGTCACGGCGCTCGATCACGCTGTACTGCGGCCGCAAGAGGAAGTCGTCGAACGTGGCGCCGCGCACCAGGTCGGTGAGCGCGTTGAAGCCTGAAGCCATGCCGCTACTTTACCTGTCCCGCCGTAGCTTTAGCGATGCGGACGTGTCCCGCCGTAGCTTTAGCGAAGGCGGACCTGCTATCCTCACAGCAGCTCATGCAATTGGATTTGCCCTTTCGGGTGGCTCCGACGGTGTTTGTCCGGCACCAGTGGGCCCGGCGTTACATCCTCCGCGTGCTCGACGATGGGACGTTGCGGGTGACGTTGCCGCGCTGGGGATCGAAACGGGAAGCACTGGCGTTTGTCGAGACGAGCCAGAGCTGGATCGAACAGCAGCGGCTGTCGCGCATGGCGCGCCCGGCGGTGGGGCATCCGGACGAGCCCGGGTTGCGCAAGCGCGCGCGGCGGGAACTGCCGCCCGCGCTCCAGGCGCTCGCCGGCGTGCACGGGATCGCGGTGACGCGCATCTCGGTGCGCAACCAGCGGGCGCGATGGGGCGCCTGTTCCGCGACCGGCGCGATTACGCTCAACTGGCGGCTGATCCTCGTGCCGGATTTCGTCAGGGAATACGTGATGCTGCACGAGTTGATGCATCGGCGGGAGTTGAACCACTCCGATCGGTTCTGGCGGCACGTCCGCGCGGTGTGCCCACGGCACGAGGAAGCGCGGCGGTGGCTCCTGACCGACGGGCAGCGGCTGTTCACCGGCACCGCGGCCGGCGGCGAGTGTTAGGAGACGTGATGAAGCGGATACTCGTGTTCGCGATGTGTGTGGCGGGAATGGTTGCGGCCGGCGCGACCCGGGCCGAGGCCCAACTGAGCATGGGCGCGTTCCGGGGGTATCTCACCGGGCAGGCCGGCCTGGCCACCGGCGGCGATCTCTCGAATCCCATCTTCACGCCGGGCGTCGCGGTCTCGGTGCAGGAAGACAACGGCTGGGGCGCCGAGTTCGATTTCGGCTACTCGTCGGAGGCCGAATCCGGCCGCCAGTTGCTCGACATCGCCACCTACATGTTCAACGGCAACTGGATTCAGCCGCGCGGCAGCCTGCGCCCGTTCGTGTCGGCGGGGGCCGGCATCATGCAGGTGGATGGCTGTGACGCGCCGTGCGGACGTCCGGCCAAGACCTACGACCTTGGCGTCAATGCCGGCGCCGGTGCGTTGTTCGCCATGACCGACGCCATCGGCCTGCGCGGAGACGTCAGGTATTTCCGGACGCTGGCCGATCATCCGGACCTTCGCCGCGCGAACGACCTCGGTTTCTGGCGCGTCTCGCTCGGCGTCACGTTGCTATGGGCCATCGTTCCTTGAGGACTAGGGTGCCAAGGGTGCGTACGGTGCCTGGGGTGCCTAAGGGGTTGGTGCCGGCCGCCTTTGCGCTGGCTGCCATTCTGATTGTCGTGCCGGGCGTTGGTGCCAAAGCGCAAGAGACCGCCAATTGGGAGCTTCTGGTGCTCGGCATCGCCCAGGATGGTGGCATTCCGCAACTGGGATGCGAGCGGCCGATTTGCCAGGACATCCGGGCGGGGAAGCGGCAACCCGAAAAAGTGTCGAGCCTGGGTCTGATCAATCGGCGCACCGGCGCGGCCTACGTCTTTGACGCCACGCCCGATTTTCCCGCACAGGTGCAGCGCCTTACCGGCGGCAAGACGCCGGCCGGCATCTTCCTCACGCACGCGCACATCGGGCACTACACCGGGTTGATGTTCCTCGGCCGCGAGTCGATCAACGCCGCGTCGGTGCCCGTGTATGCCACCGAGCGCATGAGCGCGTTTCTCCGGGGAAATGGTCCGTGGAGTCAGTTGGTCTCGATTCCGAACATCGCGCTGCGGACGCTGGTCTACGATCAGCCGATTGTGCTCGACGGCGGCGTCGAGGTGTCTGCCTTCAAGGTGCCGCATCGCGACGAGTATTCCGACACGGTCGGGTTTCGCATTGACGGCCCGAATCGCTCGGCTCTCTACATCCCCGACATCGATCGGTGGGAGAAGTGGGATCGCAACATCCGCGAGCTGGCCAACACGGTTGACTATGCGTTCCTCGACGGCACGTTCGCGTCGGCCAGCGAGATCAACCGGCCGATCGAGGAGATCCCGCATCCGCTGATGAGCCGTACGCGCGAACTGCTCAAGGGCGTGAAGGCGAAGCTGTGGTTCATCCACATCAACAACAGCAACCCCGAGATCGATCATGCCGATGTCGTCAAGGAGGGCATGAGCTTGCCGCTCTAGCGCTCGCGAAGCACGGTCGAGCTGTCCTGCCGGCGGCACATCTTGCTGCCGTCTCGCCCGGAGAACGCCGAGTCGGTCAAGCGATAACGCGGTCCGATTCGAACCAGGTGGCACAGGGGCGGATGTCCTCTGCGTCATCTGGTGTCCGTTCCGGTCGTCTGCCTGCGCGGATTCCGCCAATCTCGGTCGAGGGCGGTTAAGATGAGTCCGATGACCGTCGCCGGTCCCACGCAGCCAACGGTCGAAATGCCGGTCCCCAACGTTCCGTTGATTCACCGGCCCGACGCCACCCAGGTGACGGCGCCGTTGGTGCGCGCGCCGCTGGTCGAGCGGAAGCGACTGCTGGTGGTGGACGACGAGAATCCGGTGCTAAAGCTGCTCGTCCGCATCCTCGCCGTGGACAACTACGAAATTCAATCCACCGACTCCGGCGTGGAGGCGGCGCGCCTGATCGACGCGCCGAACTTTCGCGGCGTGGACCTGCTGGTGACCGACCTGATGATGCCGAACATGAACGGGCGTCAGCTCGCGGAGGTCGTGCGCAAGCGCTACCCGTCGGCGCGGGTCCTCTACGTCACCGGTTTTGCCGACACCCTGTTCTCCGGCGTGCAGGAGTTGGGCGACGGCGAGTCGTTCATCGAGAAACCGTTCGGCGCCGAAGGCCTCCTCGAGGCAACGCGGCTGCTGATGTTCGGTCACATCTCGAATGACAAGCCGCAATTCGACAAGCGCGATCAGCAGGAAGAGTGGGCCGACGAGCGGGTGCGCACGAAGGTCGTGCGGCTGCTGAAGCGCCTCAAGTTCGCCTGAAGCCCGATTGGCCCGAGCCTGCGGTGAGCCGGCTCTGTCGGTCACCATCTCGCGCGGCGCGCGCGCCTCTTGTATGATCCGCGCGTGTCTGCCGATGCGCGGCCGGTAAGAGCGGGCGAGCAACTTGACTGGGTGCGGGTCGCGGCCTACCTGCGCGATCACCTTCCAACCGACAGGGTTCCCGGCCTCGATCTGTCGCACGACATGCAGGTCGGGCAATTTCATGGCGGCCATTCGAACCTGACCTATCTCGTGCGTTATGGGGACGTCGAGCTCGTGCTCCGCCGGCCGCCGCTCGGCCCGCTGCCGCCGACGGCCCACGACATGGCGCGCGAGCACCGCTGGCTCGAGGCGATCCACCCGCTGTTCCCGCTCGCGCCCCGCCCTTACTTGTTGTGCGAAGACCCCGCGATTGCCGGCGCGCCGTTCTACGTCATGGAGCGCCGGCGTGGTCTGATTGTCCGCGCGGACGAGCCCCCGCAGCTGCACGATCAAACGGCTGAGCGCCGCCGCGTGAGCCGGGCGTTGGTTGAGATGATGGCCGGCAGCGCCGAGCGCGCGCTCGAGGCGATGTGCCGCCGGGTCAAGGCACGCGTCGCCTTCGGCAAGCCGCTGGCGGAGCAGGGGATCATCCGCGAAGGCATCGCGGAATCACGGATGGAGATCGAGCAGTCACGCCTGCTGACGCTGAAGGCGGCGCAACTGATGGACACCGTCGGCAACAAGGCGGCCCGCCGTGAAATCGCGATGATCAAGGTCGTGGTGCCGCGCATGGCGACGCGCGTGATCGACCGCGCCATCCAGGCGCACGGCGCGGCCGGCGTGTCGGATGACTTCGGCCTGGCGGCGGCCTGGGCGCACGCGCGCACCATCCGCCTGGCTGACGGTCCAGATGAAGTGCATGTGGAGGCGATCGCGAAGATGGAGCTTAAGTGATTGTCATCCCACCATCGACCACGATGACCTGGCCGGTGATGTAGTTGGAGGCGTCGGCAGCCAGAAAGACGACGACGCCCTTGAGCTCGCCCTCGGCGCCCACTCGCGGCGTCGGGCTGGTGGCCTTGATGTCGGGTTCGGTCATGGCGATCGCGGCATCGGCCAGGCGCGAGTGGAAGTAACCGGGAGCGATGGCGTTGACGCGAATGCCTTGGCGTCCCCACGTTGCCGCCAGTTCCCGTGTGAGCCCCATCAGCCCGGCCTTGCTGGCGGCGTAGGCCGCGTAGTGCGGGCCCGACACCGACGAGATCAACCCGGCGATCGACGCGACGTTGATGATGCGGCCGTACCCGGCCTTCAGCATCTCGCGGCCGGCGGCCTGTGCGAAGAGGAACGCGCCGGTCAGGTTGATGTCGATCACCTTCTGCCACTTGTCGGTCGGCATGTCTTCCGGGGGCGCTGACCACGTCACGCCGGCGTTGTTCACCAGGATGTCGATGCGGCCGTAGGTCTCGCGCGTCTTGTCGACGACGGCCTGCACCTGGTCGGCCTTCGACACATCGCAGGCCATGCCGTCCACGATGAAGCCGCGCGCGCGCAGGGCGTCGATGGCGGGTATGAGCCAATCGGCTCGCCGCGCGCAGAGCATCAATGAGGCGCCGGCCTCGGCCAGGCCTTCGGCCATCTCGAGGCCGAGGCCGCGCGAGCCGCCCGTGACAATGGCCACGCGGCCGGTGAGATCAAACAGTGAACTAAGTGGAACCACGCCAGAGATTAGATCAGAACAGCCGGGTCAAGAGGTTCCGTCTGACGTGGACCCCCGGGAACAACGGCTACACGCTGACGTGCCACGGTGCGCGTCAGCCGAGGTAGGCAGGTAGCGCTATGCTGGTTGAGCAATGGCAATCGAAGCAGGGCAGTACGTACGGCATCGGTCGCGGGCTGAATGGGGCATTGGCAAGGTCGAGGGCACCAACGGCGAGAGCGTCTTTGTCCGGTTTGGCGACCAGCTCAAGACCATCAAGATTTCGTTCGCGGAACAATTCCTGGAGCCGGTGCCCGCCGCGGAGTTGGCGGCGAGCAGGCCGAAGGAGCGAGCCGGCCCCGCCGTTGGCCGCACCGCGCAATGCCCCGAGTGTGGCAAGGCCTTGACGCGAGGCGCCGACGGGGAGTGGCGGCGGTGTCCGAACTGCTCGTAGTGCTGGCCGAAAGCTCGGACGCCGAGGATTGGGCCGCTACACGACCGTCGTCGATGTCCTCGTGGTCCGCGGCCTCACCTTCTGGTACCAGGTCGACTCGGCCCCTCCGCCAAACCTCGAGACGACGAACTCGATCACGTAGGGATTGCCGGCGCGCGTCTCGGCCGTGCCCTTCTTCAGCGCGGCCGCAATGTCGCTCGGATTCGTGACCCGCTGCCCCTTGACGCCCTGGCTCTCGGCGAGCTTGACGAAGTCGATGTCGGGATCCCCCAGGTACAGACCGGGGAAGCGCCCGGTCTCGGCCATCCGCCTGTTGTAGCGGAACGCGCCGTTACGGACCGTCTGGTAGTTGTGGTTGTTCCAGACGATCGTGAGCACCGCGGTCTGGTGGCGCGCCATGGACCAGAACCCTCCGGCGCTGTACATCACGGACCCGTCGCCGATGCTGAGGACGACCTGCCGATCGGGGGCCGCCAGCTTGGCGCCCACGGCCGCGCCGACGCCCCAGCCGAGCGAGCCGCCGCCATGGCTGATGTTCTGTTTGTCCTCGGGGCGCGGACCAAAGCCCAGGAAGTCGTGCTTGCCGACGACGCCCGGCTGGTTCTCGGTGACGATCAGCGCGTTCTTCTCGAGGCCGTTCTCCATCTCGAACCCGACCTGATCGGGATGGATGACGGTCTGCCCGAAGTTCTTGCGGGCCTGCGCGAGCCGCGCGGCGTTCGCGGCCGCGATGACCGGCTTGACGATGGCCAGGCGCTCGTCACGGATCTTCGCAAGCCGATCCTTTGTGACCAGCGCGTTGACCGCGTCGGCCAGGTCCTTCGCGGTGACCTTGACGTCGCCGACGAGGGCGAGGTCCATGGCCTGCGTTCGGCCCAGGTTGTTGGTATCGAGGCCGATCGCGATGTAGCGGGATCGGGGCGTGCCTGGAGCGGGGTCGGCGGCCGGTCCGCCACTCTGCTCGCGCGACCCCAGTTGAATTGTGAGGTCGGCGCCGGTGTACGGGTACGGCCGATCGCCGCCCAGAGCTGAGCCCAGATACAAGGGGTTTGTGGCCGAGAGATACTGGAACGCCCCGAGGCGGGGCGTCACCATCGGCAGGCCGAGCATTTCGCAGAGGGCGATCGCTTCGACGGCCGCATCGGCCTTGAAGATTTCATCGCCGAGCAGCACGACCGGGCGCCTGGCTTCGACGAGCATCCGTGCCGCCGCCTGGATGTGATCCGCGGAGGCCCGCGGCCTGGCGTCGATCAGGAACGCCTCTTTCGGCCAGACATCGCCCTTGACCTGCTCCTGCAAGGCGCGGGTCGAGAACGCCACGTACACCGGCCCGCCGGGCGCGGTGGCCGCCAGTTTGTACGCGCGGCGGACGGCCATGGCGGATGATGCGCCGGTGCGGACGTCCCAGGAGAGCTTCGTGAACTGCCGGTTGATCTCGGACTGGGTAAACCCCGGTCTGGGCGCGAGCACCGCCTCGTCGGTGGCGATGGTGTTGTCGCTCATGCCCGCCGTGATGACCAACCCGGACCCGTCGAAGTGCGCGTTGTACATCTGCCCGGCGATCTGCGCCGTCCCGACCGCTGCATGCACGTTGACCATCGTCGGTTGACGCGACACCTTGTGATAGCCGTCGGCCATCGCGATCACGATCCCTTCGTGCAGGCCGACCACCAGTTCGAGGTCCGGCCGATCGACGAGGGCATCGAAGAACCCAACTTCCAGCGATCCCGGGTTCGTAAAGATGTACTTCGAGCCGGCGGCCTTGATTTGCTCGACCAGCAGCTCGCCGCCCGTGCCGGAAAAGACCGCGGCCTCACCCGTGGGCTGGGCGTCCTGGAGGGCGCCGCGTTCCGCGGCTTCAAGCACCGACCGGGCAGCCGTGGCGGTGAGTCCGGTAGCAACGAGGCGTTCGAAGAACCGGCGGCGCGAGAGGCGGCCGTCGAAGTAATCCTGCAGCAGAGCTTGCATACCTCACCCCCAATGATTCGCTGGGACGCACGATAGAAACCCAGTGTATTCCTCCCCGAGCTCAAGTGCTACAGGGGCGTTCAGGTACTGCCCTTCGACTCGGTGGTCGAGTGGCCGTTGGCTCAGGGCAGGCCGCGGTTGGGAAGAATCTGCGTTGGCTTGCCAGCCGAAGCTCCGAGGATGTGCGGAGCGAAGGTTGGTGCCGGAGGAGGGGGTCGAACCCACACACAGTTGCCTGTACGGGATTTTGAGTCCCGCGCGTCTGCCAGTTCCGCCACTCCGGCCCGAACTTGGAATTATAGCCCGACGGCCTTGGAACCTGCTATTGACGCGTCCCCGTCCACGTCCCGCTGCAGGTGCCACCTGCGAAAGTCCCGCTGAATGCCCGGCGATCAGCCGACAGCGTCGCCGTGAACGTGTAAAGCGCATCGAGCGCGACGGCGAACCGCAGGGTGCTCCCGTCGAGCGTCAAACTCACTGTCTGGTTGAAGACGAGCACCGACGGGATGCTGATCACGAACTCGTGAAAGCCGCCGGCATTGCGGCGAATCGTGCCGGTCCACTGCGCCGTTGCCGGCAGGCTGGCGGGGCAGCCCGTACCCTTCGCGATAGTCCCGGCCCAGTTACCGAACACCGGGTCGCCCGAGGCCTGGTTCACCGTGACCGTCTGACCACCAATGGTGAGGGTCGCGGTGCGGGCATCTCCGAGGTTCTCGGCAACGCTGACGTTCACCGAGCCTGGCCCGGTGACACTGGCGGCCGAGGTCACGCTGACAAACGCGGCGCTCGAGACGACCGTCCACGAGCAGGTGCTGCCGGTGGTGACGGCGATGGTCGCCGTGCCACCGACGCCGGCCATGTTCAGCGTGGTGCTGCCGAGCGTGAACGAACACGTCGCGGATGTGAGCGAGGGCGACGACGGCGAACCGGAACACGCCGCCATCGCGATAAAAAGGATCAAACCAAGGAGCCAGACTGGACGCACGCGCCCTCCGACATCGAGCGTAGCGTCGGCAGCACGCGCACACAAGCTCATGCGCGAACCTGGCCGGCTCTTACGGCGAGACGATGCGGAGCTTCGGGAAGTAGTAGCGGTAGCGGCGGGGATCCCGCGTGAGCAACGTGTGGCCCTTCACGGTCGCGTGGGCGCCGATGTAGAAATCCGGCAGCGGAGACCGGCGCTGACCGCCCGCGTGCCGGTAGATGACAAAAGCGCGGGCCGCCAGGAACGCGGCCTCCCACGGAAGGTCCTCGCGCACGACGAAGTCCTCTGGCAAGTGCTCATTGACGGCCTCATAGGAGTCAAACCCCGCGGAGACCTCGGCAAGGATCACCGGGTTGATGATCAGCGGTCCCCGGTTGCGGCACTGGGTCACCATCGCGTCCGACCACTCCTGCCACTCCGACTCATCGTCGAACAGATCGACGAGCACGTTCGAATCAATCAGCGTCGATCTCATCCGGCTCGTCTCGCAACAAGGCCATCAGCTCCTTGCTGCTCATCGTCATCTTGGGTCCCTGGCGGAGCCGCTTGGCGGTGATTTCCCCGATCGTTGGTGCGCCGGCCTTCGGGCGGAGCACGGCTCGGCCCCGTTCGACACTGAACTCGACTTCGGTATTCGGAAGGAGGCCCAACTGTTCCCGAATCTCCTGGGGGATAGTGACCTGGCCCTTGCTCGTGATTCTCATGGTAAGACTCTTACTAGTAAGAATCTTACCATGACCCACTGGTCGGGCGTTGTTACAGGTCAATCCGGGCGCAGATGGTGCCGACCCGCTCTTTTCTCGTATTGAGGATGACCGGCTGCGCGTAGTGGTGGAGCGCATCGAATTCCGACGCGCTGATCGCGTCGATCTTGCGGAGCACCGCGAGCAGCGCCGGCTCCACCGCGCGCCAGGCGCCGTCTTCCACCTTGATCGCGACGCCGGCTCGCATCGCGGGGATGCCGGCGCAGTAGAAGCCCTCGGCGCCCACCTTTGAGAACAGCCGGCCTTTCGTCACCCGCATCAGGTCGGTGTCGAGCCGATCGGTGCCGGCCACGAACTCCGGGTGCGAGACCATGGCCGACACAATCCGCGCCGGCGCGGCCTGGCGATCCGCGGCGGCCGCGGCGAACCGGGCGCAACCGAGCGCCACCGCATCGAGCGGCATCGCGAACGTCGGCAAGCCGCAGCCGTCTACCGCCTGCTCGATGCTGCCGGCCTCCAGGCCCATCCACGTCTCGACGGTCGAGAGCACGCGCTGCTGCACCGGATGCGAGGGGCGGTGATAGCCGCTCGTGACCCACCGCTGATGCACGGCAAACGCCAGCATGCCAGCGTGCTTGCCCGAGCAGTTGTTGTGGATCTTGGCCGGCGCCTGGCCGGCCGCCTTCATGGCGTCGGCCGTCGGCATGTGCATGGGCGACTGCGGCCCGCACGCCAGCGCGCGTTCGGTGAGCTTGGCCTTGGCGAGGATGGCGCGCGCGGCGGCCACGTGAAACGGCTCGCCGCCGTGCGACGCGGTGCACAGCGCGAGTTCCTCGGTGGTGAGGCCGAAGTGATCGGGGCCGCCGGCTTCGACAAACGGCAGCACCTGGAACATCTTGATCGCCGATCGCACGAAGCTGTGGTGCGCGGGGTTGCCGGCGCTGGCCGTCAGCCCGTGTTCCGCATGAGCCACCGCCACGTGCACGCGGTGATGCGATTCCACGACGTTGCCACGCCACACCTCGACATTGCAGTATCCCGACGTCACGTCCGGGGCACCCAGGCCAGGGCCACCAGTTGCACGGACACACCGCCCCGCTTCGGCTTCACCAACACGCGCTCGAAGACCTCCGACGAGACATCCCACTGGGCCGACACCGCCTGCAGGTCCGCTTCGAGCGCGGCCTGCAGTTCGGCGAGTTGCTGCGTGAGTGCGGCGACCGTCTCGGTGGCGCGGGTCACATCCTGGGATTCACGTCCGATCTTGCCCATGCCCCTCGCCGCCGTGGTCGCGCGGCCCAGCGTGCTGGCGCTGACGGCCTTGCGTCCGAGCAGCGCGCCGAAGATGGTGGCGCCAATCGACACCGCGGTGGACATCCTGGCGCCAGTGGCCTGCTCGCTCTGGACCTGCACGGCGTGCTCGGCCCGGCGAATGCGATCCTGGAGGATCGTCGACTTTGACGCGTATTTTCCGCGGACTTTGACCAGCGCCGCGTCCCGCGCTTCGCGGGCCTCGGTGTTGAGCCGGATGCGGAAGGCGCGCTCCGATTCCTCCGGCGCGGACAACATCCTGGTGCCCGCGCTCTTGAACAGCTCGATGGACTGCGATTGCGCCGTCCACCGCGCGAAGTCTTTCTCCCAGGTCGCATAGTTCCTGGGCTGGGCGGCCGCGGCCGGCAGTGCGGAGAACGTCGCCGACGCGCCCTCCGGAGCCTTCCGCAAATCCTTCACGGAGAAGCCGGCCGGCTCGGCGTGTTCCCAATCCACCGCCACCGCTCCGTCGTCAATCGGCGTGACCACCGCCACCTCGCGCGTCTCATCGAGCCCGAGCTTGGCATCCGAATACGCGACGCGCGCGACGCCGAGCACCATGGGCACATACGAGTCCCCACCCGGCACGAAATATTGTGAGATGGCCGGGTCAAGCACGCTTCGACGCGGCTCGGTCGCCGTGGGCGTGCCGCGCTCAGCGCGAGCCTGCGGAACCGGTGCCGAAGCTGACGCGGGCCGCGAAGACGCGGTCAGTTTCCGCACCTCATCGCGACCGAGCGGTCCCCTGAGATAGGAGAGCGCCCAACGGGTTTCGAAGAGGACCGGCTCCTTCTCGTGCACGTTGTGCAACATGAACACGCGCTTGCCCAGCGACGAGAGCAGCTGATCGATCCTGGCCCGGTCGAAGCCCGTGCCCGCGGTTCCCGCGGCCCCTTCGAGGCCGTCCAGCACCCGCGCCTTGTCGCGATCGGTCTGCAGGCGGCCCAGCATCCAGGTGCCGGCGTTGGCGAGCGCCTTGTAGTCCAGGTCCACCGGATTCTGCGTCGCCACCGTCAGCCCGAGGCCGAACGCGCGCGCCTGTTTCAACAGCGTGAGCAGCGGCGCCTTCGACGGCGGGTTGGCCACCGGCGGCAGAAAGCCGAAGATCTCGTCGAAGTAGACGAGCGCCCGCAGGCTGGAGGTGCCGCGCTGGCTGCGCATCCACCCGACCAGCTCGTTGAGCAGCAGCGACACGAAGAACATCCGCTCCTGGTCGTCCAGGTGGGCAATGGAAATCACGCTCACGCGCGGCCGGCCATTGGCGCCGTACAATAGCGCGTCGATGTCGAGCGGCTCGCCTTTGAGCCAGCCGCTGAAGCCGGGTGCGGCCAGCAATTGATTAAGCTGCATGGCCAGCGCGAAGCGGTCCTTGGCGGGGTAGAACGACTCGAGATCGAGCACGCCGACCTTGGCGATTGGCGGCGTTTGCACCTGGGCGATCAACGCCGGCAGGTCCAGGTTGATGCCCGCCTTCCACGCCTCGGTGAAGAGCGTGGAGATCAGCACGTGTTCGCGGCTGCGGAGGGGCTCCGCATTCACGCCTGCCAGCGTCAGCACGCTGGTCGCCGCGGTCGCGACCCGGTCCGACAGCAGCTCCGGGTCGTTCAGGATGGCCGGCTCCGGCGCCGAGAACGACTTAACGATGGAAATGGGCCGCCCGCTCGAGCTGCCGGGCGTGTAGAGCGCGAAGTCGGCCGCCGCCCGCAGCCGCTTGATGCGCGCGCCGGTCTGGCCCCAGTCTTCGAGGCCCTTCGACCACCGCGCCGCTTCGGCCTCGCCAAACGCCTCCGTCGATTGCCCGGCCCGCCGCGCCTCGTCCGGATTCACCCACGGCATGAACTCCGCCGCCGACAACTCCGGAAAGGTCAGGAGCAGGTTGCCCAGGTCGCCCTTTGGATCGATCGCGATCACCGGCACGCCGTCGATCGCGGCTTCTTCGATCAGGTCGATGCCCAGCCCCGTCTTGCCGCTGCCGGTCATGCCGACAATCACGCCGTGCGTCACCAGGTCGGACGAGTCGTACATCAGCGGGACGTCGCGACGGGCCTTGGTAACCGGATCGATCTCGCGGCCCAGGTAGAACAGCCCGAGCTTCTCGAAATCCGTCACTGGCGCACCGTCCCGTCCGCGCGATACAGGAACAGCATCCGGTTCCGGCCCTCGGCATCGGTGAACGAGTCGGCCTTCTCCGGCGTCCAGTCGCCCATCCCGAACGAGTGGGCGACGATCCGCGCGCCGGGCTTGAGTTGTTTGGTGAGAATGGGGCGGAGCTTGAGGTTCGACGCCGAGAGCAGGTAGAGGGTGACGACCGAGGCTTCCGAGACGTCGGTCTTCATGGCGTCCTGCAGCCTGAAAGTCACCAGGTGCTCGACGCCGGCGGACTTGGCGTTGGCATTGGCCTCGGCGATGCGCTGCGGGTCAATGTCCACCCCGACGCCGCGGACGCCGTATTTCCTGGCGGCGGTAATCGGGATTCGGCCGTCGCCGCAGCCCAGGTCGTATACGACATCTCCCTTGGTGACGCCGGCCAGGGTCAGCATCCGGTCGACCACGTCCGGCGGAGTGGGGACGTAGGGGGCCAATTGGGGGGCGTCGGGCCGTTTGGCGACCGGCGCCTGGCCCTCCAGGGCCGTGGCGCCGGCCAGTGTCGCCATAAAGCTGAGCTGGAGGGCAAGTCGGAACATGATGGTGAGCATATCAAGGTGGCAAAAAAGACAGGGCAAAGCGGTCTAACCGTGTGTCGAATCAGGGGTTACTCGGGGCTGGACCGTTCGCACGAAATTCACGAAAATACGCATTTTGTGGCCTATTTCCGTTGATTTGGACTCGTTTCTCGGCTATACTCACTGAACCTGGTAGCGCACTCCACTCCTGCCATTACCATCATCTCGAAACGAGGGGCACGTGGGATTTAAGATCGGTGACAAGGTCATTTACCCGAATCATGGGCTCGGGGTTGTTGAGAAGGTCGAAGAGAAGACCATTCTCGGAACCACGTGTGGATTTTTTCACCTCCGCATTCTTTCCAACGAAACGACCGTGCTGGTTCCCGTAGCCAACGTCGACAACGTCGGGCTGCGCCGGGCCATTACCGACGACGAGGTTGAACGCCTGTTCCAACTGCTGGGTGACGGCAAGATCGACAACCACCAGAACTGGAAAGGGCGCTTCAAGGATAACTCCGACAAGATGCGCACCGGCTCCATTTACGACATGGCCGATGTGCTGAAGAGCCTGACGTTCCTGGCCAAGTCGAAGAGCCTGTCGTTCCGCGAAAAGCGCATGCTCGACCGCGCCAAGGCGCTGATCGTGTCGGAAATCTCCGAGGTGGTGCGCACCACGGCGGCCGACATCGAGGAGCGGGTCAACACCGCGCTCGAGAAGTGCTTCGTCCAGAAGGCGCGCTCGGCGCAGCGGGCCGCGACCCGCGCGACCAAGGCGGCCCCGGCGAAAGCGGCGGCCCGCGTGACACCCGTGGCACCCGCTCGCCGCCAGGCGCGCGCGTCCTAGCACCGCATTGACGTTACACTGACGGCGGCATGAACATGTTCATTGCCGCCGTCAGGTCTGTACTCACCTACATCGTCGTCGCCCTTTACGTAGTGATTGCCGGTCCCATCGGGCTCGGCCTTGCCGTGCCCCTGAAGCTGCAGGGCATGCTCTATTGGCTGGGCCACATGGGCGTCGGGTTGGCACTGGGCCTGGCGGGCATTCGCTACCGTGTGACCGGCGCGGCCAGGGTGCCGGCCGGCCGTGCCGTCGTCTTCTGCTCGAACCACGAGAGCAACGTCGATCCGCCGGTGCTCTTCCGCGCCCTGCATCCGCGGCTGCATGTGCTGTTCAAGGCGGAACTGAAGAAGCTGCCGATCTTCGGCAAGGTGATGCTTGCCGGCGGGTTCGTGGCCGTGGAGCGCGACCGCCGCGAGGCGTCGATGGCCTCGATCGAGGTGGCCGCCGCGTCCATTCGCGAGGGCAACTCGTTCCTGATCTTCCCCGAAGGCACGCGCAGCCGCACGTCCGAACTCTTGCCATTCAAGAAGGGTGGCTTCATCATGGCCATCAGGGCTCAGGCGCCGATCGTCCCGGTGGCGATTTCCGGGGGGCGTGACGCCATGAAGAAGGGCAGTTGGTTGGTGCGGCCGGTGCTGTGCCGCATTCGCATTGGTGAGCCAATCGAGACGGCTGGGATGTCGGTCGACGATCGCGATGACGTAATCGAAGTCGTCCGGACGCGGATCGAGGACTTACTCAAGACATAGGAGCTCGTCGGTGGAACTCCTCGCCACTCTCGGACGCACGCTCGGGTTCTCCCTCGCCGCCGGCGTGAACCTCTACGCCACCGTGGCCGTGCTCGGCCTGGCCGCGCGTTATGACTGGGTGCGGCTGCCTGAACAATTCCAGGTCTTCAACCACCCCTGGGTCATCGGGATTGCGGGCGTGCTCTATGTGACCGAATTCGTGGCCGACAAGATCCCGTGGGTCGATTCGATGTGGGATTCGGTCCACACGGTGATCCGGCCGATCGGCGGCGCCTTGATCGCGGTCGCCGCGCTGGGCGACGCGTCGCCCGTCATGGTCGGTATGATCGCGTTGCTGGGCGGCAGCGCCGCCGCCGGCAGCCACATGACCAAGGCCGGCGCGCGCGTGGCCATCAACACCAGCCCGGAGCCGTTCACCAACTGGATTGCGAGCCTCGCGGAAGACGCGTTCGTGATCGGGCTGAGCCTGCTGACCTTGAAGTTCCCGCTGCTGGCGCTGCTCGTCAGCGTGACCATCCTCGTGATGATCGCGTGGCTGACCCGCCGCATCTGGCGATGGCTGAGGCCCTCCGCTGTCATCGAGAAGCCGTCCACCTAGCGCGCGGAACCTAAGGCAGCCGCAGATTCCGCAGATTCCGCAGATGCGAGGCCCGGCTCACGACGCCAGGCTTCGCCTGGCGACGCGGACGCGGATGGAGCGCGCAGGAAAGAGCACTTGCCGTCGCATTTCTACCAGCGCACGCTCTTTCCTGCGCGCTCCATCCGTGTCCGCTGCCGGCCGGAGGCCGGCGTGAGTCGGGCCGCGTCTCGCGGGCGCGCCTGTGCCGGTAGAATCGGCGACATCTGCGTAATCTGCGGACCTGATTTGAATTAGATCGCGGCCGACGTGCACCTCGAACTCGTCTTCGAAGCGGAGCGGCCGGCAGCGCTTCGCGGAGGATACGGTTGTCGAAGATAAGGAATGGCTCGCCAGCTGAAGGATCCAGGTCGCTTGGCGAGTGTGTTTCGGTTTCCTGCCCCTTGCGACAAGAATTACGATCCCGACCAGGGTTGCGTCCCGACGAGAGGTGCCCTCCCGACCAGAAACCGGTAGAGTGACGGGATGGGCATTCGGCTGACCGTGCTCGGCATGCTGGCCGCGTCGCTCGTCCTTGGCATCGCCCAGGAGCGCCCACCCGACGAGCAATTGCCGCGGTTTCGCGCCGGCGCGAACCTGGTCCGCGTTGACGCCTACGTGTCACTCGACGGCAAGGCGGTCACCGACCTCCAGCCGGAAGACCTCCTGGTGTTCGAAGATGACAAGCCGCAGCGCATCGAAGATTTCAAGCTGATCGAGGCGCGCCCCCCGAATCCGCAATCGGAGCGGACCGATCCCACCAACGCCCGTGACATGCGCCAGGAAGCCAACGATGCGGCGCGCGTGTTCACGCTGTTCTTCGATCGGGTCCATGTCTCGCTGAGCGGTTCGTATCACGCGAAGAAGCCGATCGTTGAGACGCTCGACCGTGTGATTGGCCCGGACGATCTGGTCGGCGTCATGACCCCAGAGATGTCGCCGTCGGCCATCACCTACAGCCGCCGGACCTCGAGCATCGAGCGGATGGTCACCGACACCTGGCACTGGGGCGTCAAGGATCGGATCACCGCCGAGAGCCCGCGCGAGCGGGCGATCAGGGAATGCTATCCGGGCTCGTCGATCGCCGACGAGATGATCACCCGGCTGCGGGAGCGCGCCACGCTCGACGCGCTCGATCGCCTCGTGACGCACCTCGAAGGCCTGCGCCCCGAGCGCAAGTTCGTGATGGTGTTCACGGAAGGCTGGCCGCTCTACAAGCAGAGCGACACGCTGGCGGCCGGCAATGCACCCAGCCCGGGGGGCGTGGGCATCGATCCGCGGACCGGCCGGATCTCGGGTTCGACGCCGATCGATTCGTCGCGCGACGACAGCCGGTCGCTCGAGTCGTGCGATCGCGAACGCGTCATGCTGGCGTTCATCGACCACGAGGTGCAGTTCCGCGAACTGCTGCAGCGCGCCAACCGCGCCAACGTCAGCTTCTACCCCATCGACGCGCGTGGGCTGATCGTCTTCGACCAGCCCACCCGGTTCGACGTGCCGCCCAGCGTGGACGCGGCGTGGTTGCGCGACCGGCACGAGAATCTCCGCATGATGGCCACCCAGACCGACGGCGTCGCCGTGCTCGACAACACCAACGACATTGCCGGCGCGATGCAGAAGATCTTCGCCGACGTCGGTTCGTACTATCTGTTCAGCTACTACTCTTCCAATCCGAAGCTGGATGGACGCTTCCGCCGGATCCGGGTCGAGGTGAAGCGCGACAACGTGGACGTCCGCGCGCGTCCCGGGTACCTGGCGCCGACTGAAGCGGAGGCGCGTGCCGCCGGGGCGGTACCGGAACGGCCAGCGGGTAGCCGCCCGGCACCGCCGCCGTCGGTCACGCGCGCCCTCGACGCCATTGCGCCCGGCCGCGGCAACCTGCCCGTCCGCATCCAGGCCGCCGGCGGCCGCGGACTGATCCGCGCCGTCGTCGAACTCGACGCGGCCACCGCCAAACTGCCGGAGTGGCTGACGGGTGGGACGCTGCGATTGACCGTCGAGCCCGAGCACGGGAGCGGTTCCACCCCCGGCTCGCCGCCGCAGACCATGACCGTGGCGATCGAGCCCGGCCAACGGAGCATTGCCGTGGACGCGACCAACTCGCCGCTGGTGGCCGGACGCTATTCGGTGCGCGCGGAGTTGACGCCGCGGGCCGGGCGCATGCCGATCCAGGTGACGACGTTCGTGACCGTGCCGCCCGACACGGCGGTGGTGGGCACGGGCGCCCTGGCCCTTCGCCGCGGCCCGAGCACGGGGCTGGCCTACGTGCCGACCGCCGACCCGCGCTTCCGCCGCACCGAACGGCTGCGCATCGAAGTCCCGCTGGCCGACGCCGCCATCGAGGGAACCGGCCGCATGCTGACGCGCGAAGGCGCGGCCATGCCGCTGGTGGTCACCTATTCCACTCGCGTGGACGACGCGACCAGGCAGACGTTGGGCGTGGCGGAGGTGGCGCTGGCGCCGCTGGCGGCGGGCGAGTACGTGCTGGAACTGTCGCTGAAAAAGCCCGGCACGCCCGAGATCATCACCTACGGATTCCGGATCGTTCCGTAACTACGACCCGCCGGTCGTGAACGTCAGCGTGAACGGCGCCATGGCGCCGCCGTCGGTACCCTTGATGCCCTCGAGGAATTCGATCTTCACCAGCCGGAACGGCTCCCATGGCTCGACCAGCTTGATCTCGAGCGCACGATTCTCCTTCGCGTAGGTGGCCGCGAACGCGAGGCTGTCCATCGACGTCGCCTTGGCGTAGGTGATGCGCACGTGGTCCTTCAGCGAGGCGGGATCCAGGTCGCGCGACAGCTGCATGCGGATGCGCTCGCCCAGGCGCACGTCGGTCTCGCCCTCGGCCGGCGCCGTGAACAGCACCTCGATCGCAGGCGGCGGCGGGGCAATCTCCACTTCGGTCACTGACTCTGCCGGCGCCTGGGCCAACTCGATGGAGGTGCCCTCGAGCCACGTCAAGCCCTTCCCGGTCCGGACGGTGCCCTGCACCTTCACCCAGCGGCCCGAGTCGATGCGCTTGGCCGGATCGAAGTTGAACGCCTTGCCCTTCGGCTGCAGGCCCATCACCCACAACGCGGCCTCGGTCGAGCGGAGCACGAACTGCCACTTCGCCGGCGCCGGCGCCTCCGGCAGGTCGCCGTAAAGATTGCGTCCGCGGAACTGCCCAAGAATCGTGACGCGCTGGCCTTCGAAGCGGGCCGGTTCCATCGCCACCGTGCGAAGCGGCGGGGCCGAGGCCGCCGCCGCCGGCGGCGGCGGGGCGGTGCCGCTCAGCAGGAGGACCAACTCTTCGCCCGGCCGCGGCCAGCGTTCCGGATACATCGTCCGCACGCGGTCGAGCAGGTTAAAGGGAATCAGGCGCGGATCGTCTTGCGACATCCGGCCAACATCGAGAAACTGGCCACGAGCCTCGAGCTTGCCCTCCCGCGGCAACTCGCGGGCGATCAGCCGGATGCTGGCCTCGTCGCTCGCAATGGTGGCGCTCTCCGGGCTGTCGGCCTTGACCGCGCCGACCACCGTCACGGTTTGCTGGTGATAGAAGCCGGGATAGCTGCGCAAGGCGGCAATCGTCGTCGCGCGGCGGGTGGCCGGCTGCGCACCGACGTGACCGAGCAGCAGGACGCAGCTGATTGCTAGCGCGAAGGCGGGGCGTCGCATAGTCGATTCAATGCTAGCAAATCACCAACTCACCAACTCAGTCTTTCGGCCTATCCCCATCGTCATCTTCATCCCGCTTCCATTCAACCTCGCGGACCGTTTCCTGCAAGTGCTTGCGTGAGGGGTCATACATGTTGAGAAAGTCACTGGTCACACCGAGTCCGCCGTGACTGCCGCGCCCCTTCAGGTAGTAGATCCAGCCACGCCGTTCGCAGTACCGCAGGAAGCGGTGCAGCGCGAGCAGAAGCGCGGCGATGATGCCGATGGTCCACGCCGGATGGATGCGTGGCCAGAACGGGGACAGGATGGCGGAGGCGATGCTCGCCAGGAACACGGCGACCAACGCCCCCATCATCCACCGCGCGAGTCGATGCACGCGGCCTCAGACCTTGCGCTGGGCGAAGCGCGTCAGGATCACCGCGAGCCCCAAGAACAGCAGCGCGCCGGCGATTTGTCCAAACGCGTCTTCGCCGCGCAGCGCCGGCAGTATTTCGCCCACCACCTGGAACGGCCGCAACCAGTCGGCGCCGACCAGGATGGCGTAGAGGATGCCCGCGAGCGAGCCGCCGGCGATCAGGCCCGAGCTGAACAGCGTGCCGGAACTGAGATCCGACTCGCTGGTTTCGCCGGTCTTGCGCTCAACCCACCACCGCACCAGCCCACCCGCGAAAATCGGCGCCGTTGTCGCGATGGGCAGGTAGGCACCCACGGCGAACGACAGCGAATGGATGCCGCAGAGTTCCAGCGTAACCGCCACGAAGACGCCCACCAGCACCAGGCCCCAGGGCAGGTTCTGCGACAGCAGGCCCTTGATCAGCGTGGCCATGAGTGTGGCCTGTGGCGCCGGCACGTCGGCCGAGCCGATGCCGAACACCTGATGCATATAGAGCACCGTCATGCCGATGACGAAAGCCGAGGTGACGACGCCGATGGCCAGGCCGATCTGCTGGTAGATGGGCGTGGCGCCCACGATGTAGCCGGTCTTGAGATCCTGTGAGGTGTTGCCGGCGTTGGCGGCGGCAATGCAGACGATGGCGCCCACCGAGAGGGCGACCGGGCCGTAGACATCGCCGGTCCAGCCGAGCGCGACGAAGATCATGCAGGTGATGATCAGCGTGGCGATGGTCATGCCGGAGATGGGGTTCGACGAGGACCCGATGAGGCCGGTGATGCGGGACGAGACGGTCGCGAAAAAGAAGCCGAACAGGATGATCAACACCGACACCAGCACGTTGCCCTGGGTCGGCAGCCCCGGCGTCACCGCCAGGAAGATGGCGAGCAGCAACGAGCCGCCCAGCACGATGGCCATCGGCATGTCGCGCTCGGTGCGCAGTTGCACGCCGCCCGCCCCCGTGCCGAAGCCCTTGAGCCCTTCGCGCGCCGACGCGATGATCGTCGGCAGGGTGCGCGCCAGTGTGATCAACCCGGCCGCCAGCACGGCGCCGGCGCCGATGTAGCGGATGTAGGCGCTCCAGATCTGCCCCGGGCTCATCTCCGAGATCAGGAACGGCAGGCCCGTCGCCGGGTTATTGGCGAAGTTCGGATGGATGGGCGGGAACGGCGTGGTGATGGCCGCGCCCAGCAGCGAGAGTAGCGGCAGCAGCACCAGCCACGACAGCACGCCGCCGGCGAACATGGTGCCGGCGATGCGCGGGCCGATGACGTAGCCGACGCCCATGTACTCGGGCGAGATGTCCACGTTCAGCGTGGCATTCGGAAACTGGCTGGTGCGAGCCAGCGAGTGGCCAATTTCCTGCCGGAAGAGGTTGAAGGTCCACGACAGCGACTTCCACACCGCGCCGATGCCCAGGCCGCTGAACACCAGCGTGGCCAGTTGCCCGCCCCGCTCGCCGGCGACGAGAACCTCGGCGCAGGCCGTGCCTTCGGGGTAGGGCAGCACGCCGTGCTCCTTCACGATCAGGGCGCGGCGCAGCGGCACCATCATCAGGACGCCGAGAATGCCGCCGGCAAACGCCAGCATGGTGATCTGCGTGTAGCTGAAGAACTTGGGACCGTCCGGCAGCAGGAAGATCAGCGCCGGAATGGTAAAGACGACGCCGCCGGCCACCGATTCGCCGGCCGAGCCGATGGTCTGGACAATGTTGTTTTCCAGGATCGTGGAGCCGCCGAGCTTTTTGAGCACCGAAATGGCGAGCACCGCGATCGGAATCGATGCGCTCACGGTGAGGCCGGCGCGCAGGCCGAGGTAGACGGTGGAGGCGCCAAAGAGCAAACCGAACAGCACGCCCAGCACGATGGCTTTGGCGGTGAATTCGGCGGGGGACTGTGAGGCGGGAACGTAGGGCTGAAAGGCTTTCGAGGGGTCGGCCATGGGCGGGATGATACTCGCTTCGACGCGTGGATTGCGGTATTCTGCAAACTGCTTGTGAATTTACCGAACAAGCGGAGGGCGGCGGCCGAGCCGGTTTCCGAACTTACCACGAATCGGCTGTCCGTCTACCTCCGCTGCCTCAGTCAACTCGAGTCGGCCGGGGTCAACACCATTTCGTCGCAGGCGCTCGCCGAGCAATTCCACCTGAACGCCGCGCAGATCCGCAAGGACCTCGCCTACTTCGGCGAGTTCGGCGTCCGTGGTGTCGGGTATTACGTCAAGGACCTCAAGCGCAACCTCCGCCAGATTCTCGGCCTCGATCGCAAGCTGCGCGTCGCCGTGATGGGCGCCGGCAATCTGGGCCTCGCCCTGGCCGACTACCCGGGCTTCAGGCGCGAGGGCTTCGAGATTGTCGCGATGTTCGACGTCGCCGACGCCAAAATCGGGGACGAATCGCGCAGCGGCGTCCCCATCCACGACCTGAAGGATCTCAAGAAGGTCGTGCGGAAGGAACACATCGACATTGCCGTGATTGCCGTGCCGGCCCAGTCGGCGCAGCACGTGCTCGACCAGGTGGTGGCGGCCGGCATCAAGGCGGTGTTGAACTTCTCGCCGGGATCGTTGAAAGTTCCCCCCGGGGTGAAGCTGAAGGGCGTGGACCTGACCGTGTCGCTCGAAAGCCTGTCGTTCTACCTGGCGCGGGGCATTGATGGCGAAGAATAAGAAACCAGCCGCGCTGACGCATGTCGATGCGAAGGGCCGCATCCGCATGGTGGATGTGGGCGACAAGCCCGTCACCACCCGCGAGGCGGTGGCGCGCGGGTCGATCGCGATGTCGGCCGTGGCGCGCAAGCTGATTCGCTCCGGCGCGGTGAAGAAGGGCGACCCGCTCCAGGCCGCCCGCCTGGCCGGTATCATGGCGGCAAAGAAGACCAGCGAGCTGATTCCGCTGTGCCATCCGCTGGTGTTGAGCCACGTCTCGATCGAACTCACGCCCACGCGCGCCGGCTATGCCATCGAGGGCCGGGTTCGCACGTCCGGTCAGACCGGCGTTGAGATGGAAGCGCTGACCGCGGTGTCGGTCGCCGCGCTCACGCTCTACGACATGGTCAAGGCGGTGGACAAGACCATGACCATCAGCGGCATCGAGCTCGTGGAAAAGAAAGGCGGCCGGTCGGGCCACTACGTGAGGAAGCCGAAGGCCTGACGGGTTCCATGAGAATCCTCGTCTCGATCCAGCAGCCGGTCAGGCAGTGGCAGATCCCCGCTGAAGGCGTGGCCGCTCTCCGTGCCCGGTTCCCGCACATCGAATTCATCCACGCCACCTCCGACGACCAACGTGCCCGCGGCCTGGCCGACTGCGACGTCGCCTGCACGTGGATCCTGAAGGCGTCCGAGCTCGCCACCGCGACGAAGCTGCGCTGGCTGCATACCTCCGCCGTGGCGGTGGAAACGCTGTGCCTGCGCGAGCTGTTCGCCGGCGGCGTCACCGTCACCAACACGCGCGGCGTCCAGGCCATCCCAATTGCCGAGCACGCCATGGCGGTCGTCCTCGCGCTGGCGAAGCAGCTTCCGCTCGTGCTCGATCGCCAGCGAACCGCGCAATGGGCGCAGGACGAATTCATGGGACCGCGGCTGCCGTGGCTGTTGAGCGGCCGCACGCTCGGGCTGGTCGGCCTCGGCACCATCGGCGCGGAGATCGCCAGCCGGGCTCGGGCCTTCGGCATGCGCGTAGTCGCCATGCGGCGGCGGGCCGGTCACCCCGGCGTGGCCGCGGTGGATCAGGTTTTCGGACCCGAACAGCTCGACGAACTGCTGCGGCAGACCGACGTGCTGGTGATTGCCGCGCCGCTCACGCCGCACACGCTCGGGCTGATCGGCGAAGCGCAACTGGCGCGACTGCCGAAGGGCGCGGTGGTCGTCAACGTCGGCCGCGCGAACATCATCGACACCGGCGCGCTGATCGCGGCGCTCCATTCGGGCCACCTGGGCGGGGCGTCGCTGGACGTGTATCCGCAGGAGCCGCTGCCAGCCGAGCATCCGCTGTGGACGTGCCCGAACGTCATCCTCACGCCCCACACCTCTGGCTTCCGGACGGGCCATTGGGAAGAAGTGGTCGATCTGTTCGCGCAGAACATCGAGCGCTTCGAACGGGGAGAGGCGCTGCGTTTCCGGGTCGAGCCGGAGCTGGGGTACTGAAGTTGGAAGTTGGAAGTTGGAAGTTGGAAGTTGGAAGTGTCAACTTCCAACTTCTCACTTCCAACTTCTCACTTCAAACTTCCCTCCGGCGGGGGTTCGATGTGGATGATGGCGTCC
>CAYHCX010000005.1:1751-34293 GCA_964355095.1 uncultured Acidobacterium sp. | reverse complement strand
AACTTCTCACTTCAAACTTCCCTCCGGCGGGGGTTCGATGTGGATGATGGCGTCCTTGATCTGCGGGAAGCGCGCCATCAACCGATCCTTCACCACGTGCGACAGCCGGTGCGCCTCGTCCAGGCGCATGTCGCGGTCCATCCAGACGTGGAGATCGAGGAACACGAAGTCGTTCGAGCCGCGCGTGCGGATGTGATGGCACCCGAACACCTCGGGCACGCTGCGCACGACCTCGCGAATTGCCTCTTCGGGAATGACGAAGCGGTCGGCCAGGATCCCTGACGTGGACTTGAAGATCTCCCAGCAGGCCAAGCCGATGAACGCCGCAATCACCAGCGCCGCCACCGGGTCGAGCCACAGGTAGCCCAGCCGCACGCCAATCAACGCCGCGATCACCGCCGCCGACGTGAACAGGTCGCTCGTCGTGTGATGGGCGTCGGCCATCAGCACTTCGCTTTCGAGCCGGCGGCCCGCGGCCCGCTCGTAGATCACGACGCCGACGTTGACGAGAAACGTGCCGGCCATCACCACGAACGTCAGCGGCGTGATGATCGGCGCGCCGCCGGATTGCAGCCGCGCCACCGCCGCCGACAGCACCTCGAACAGCACCAGCAGCAGGAAGATGAGGATGCCGACCGACGCCATGGTCTCGAACTTGCGATGTCCGTACGGGTGGTCGTCGTCCGGCGGGTGGCTGGCAATCCGCACGCCGACCAGGGCGACGACGTTCGAGGCGGTGTCGGTGAGGGAGTGAAAGCCGTCGGACAGCACGCTGACCGCGCCGGACGAGAGCCCGAGCGCGATCTTGGCCGCGGCTACGACCAGGTTAAGGAAGAAAACCCGCCAGAGGACTTGCGAGACCTGGCCGTAACGGGCCTGCACGATAGCCGGAACTTAGAAGACGCGCGCCTGGGGAACCGGCCACCAGCGAATCTGGACCTTGCCGATGATGTACTTCTTGGGCACGAAGCCCCAGTGGCGGCTGTCGGAGCTGTTGTTCCGGTGGTCGCCCATCACGAAGTAGTAGCCCTCGGGAATGACCTGCGGGCCCCAGTCGTCGTGGCTGCGATATTCCGCGGGCACGAAGTCGTCGCGGACCGGCACGTCGTTGACGTAGACGCGGCCGTCCACCACGCGCACGGTGTCGCCCTCTTCGGCAATCACGCGCTTGACGAACGACTTGTCGGGGTTGAGCGGGTAGTACAGCATCACGATGTCGCCGCGCTGCGGCGCGGTGAGGCGATAGCGGAGCTTGTTGACGATCAGGCGATCCTGATCGGCGAGCGTGGGCGCCATGCTCTGGCCCTCGACGCGCGCCACCTGGAAACCGAACGTCACGATCAGGGTGGCGTAGACGGCGGCCGAGGCCAGGGTGCGGACCCAGGCAAAGAACTCGTCGCGCCACACCCCGAGCCGGCGCATCACCTGCGCCGCGTCCTGGTCGATGGCCAGCGGCAGCGGCGCCTGGGGTTCGAGCGCCTCGGTCACAACCACCGGCACCGGAGTCGTGTCATCGCCGGGGTCGGCGAACAACACTACAGCTTCAGGTAGTCCCGAAGACGGCGGGTCTGCGAACGGCTGACCGGAATCTCCGTCGCCTTCGCGTCTTTCATCCTCAGGATGTAGTTCCGGCTGAACCAAGGCACGATCTCCTTCACCTTGTTAATGTTGACCACGTGCGAACGGTGCACGCGCCAGAACAGTTCCGGATCGAGCCTCGCGTGCAGCTCGTCCAGTGTTCGGTCGTTCGACGTCCCCGATACCTGGCTTGTCACAATACTAATCGAATCCTCGACGAGCGACGCATGGATGATGTCGTCGGCCTGGACCAGCACGAACCGGTCCAGTACTTTGACGGCCACCTGGTCCCGGCGGTCTTTCTGGCCCGCCATCATTCGCACCAACCGGTCCAGTTGGCCCGCCAGGGGCTCGGATTGGGCCTTCCGGCCGCGCGCGCGCCCTACCGCCGTTTCGAGCCGACTCGCGTCAACCGGCTTCAGGAGGTAGTCCACGGCGTTCACCTCGAACGCCTCGATCGCGCGTTGATCAAAGGCTGTGACGAAGATCACACCCGGTCCGGTTCCCCGGTCGAGCAGCCGCTTCGCCACCTCGAACCCGGTAAGTCCCGGCATCTGCACGTCGAGGAACACCACGTCGGGCGAGTGCCGGGCAATTTCCTCGAGCGCTTCCACGCCGTTGGACGCCTGCCCGACCACGTCCACGCCGTCCACCGCCTGCAGCAGGAAGCACAACTCGTCCCGCGCGAGCTGTTCATCGTCGGCGACGACGGCGGTCAGGGTGATGGATGTGGGCGTCATGCGGTAATTCGCTCCGCCGAGAGGTCGAGGGGAATCTCGACGCGAGCGCACGCGCCCTTGCCAGGGGAGCCGGTCAGCACCAGGCGGCCGCTGGTCCCATAGAGCACGCGCAGGCGTTCGTTGACGTTGCTCAACCCGATGCCGCTCGACAGCGCGTGGGCCAGCCGCTCCTGCGAGATGCCCAGGCCGTCGTCGGCCACTTCGATGACGGCGGTGCCGTCGTTGTGCCAGCTGCGCAGCGTGATGGTGCCGGGGCCGACCTTGCGGGCGAAGCCGTGCTTGATGCAGTTTTCCACGAGCGGCTGGAGCAGGAGGCTGGGCACGATGATGTCGAGCGTATCAGGTGCGATGACCTTGCGGACGGCGAGCCGCGTCCCGAAGCGGATGACCTCGATGTCGAGGTATTCGTCGATGGCGGCCAGTTCCTCGCGCAGGGTGACGAACTGCTGCTGGTTGCTCATCAGCTTCCGGAGCAGGCCTGACAACTTCTGGATCACCTGGCGGGCGGTTTCGGGCTGCGACCGGATCAGCGACGACACCGAGGCCAGGGTGTTGAACAGGAAGTGGGGGTTGATCTGGCTCTTGAGGGCCTCGACCTTCGCGGCCAGCAGCAGTTTCTCCTGCTCCTGCAGCCGATGCTCGATGCGGGCGTTGTTCCAGATCTTGATCGGCGTCGACACCGTGATGATGGTCGCGAGGTAGACCAGCAGCGAGAGCCAGGGCGACGGGTCCGACAACTGGAACAGGCGCAACGGGTAGCGCGCCCCCACCGTTTGCCGGATGGCCTCGAGGCCGATGATCGCGAGCAGCAGGATGACCTGCCAGTTCACCTCGACGTGGCGAATCATGCGCCACACGAAGCGCGGGATGCTCAGCAGCTCGAACGGCGAGAAGCTCCAGATCTCTTCCTTCGGGCACGCCTCGCGCAAGCCGCCGCCGGCAAAACCGCAGCCCACGGCAAAAAACGGAGCGGCGTACTCACCGGCCGCCAGTGCCGGCATGGCCATGGCCAGGCCGACCAGCGCGCCGGTGTAGGGGCCGGCGATGATCCCGGCGAGAAAGGCGCCTTCCAGCGTCAAGTCGGCGGCGTCGTAGTTGAGCAGCACACGGGCGGCGACACCGGCGGTCAGCGGCACGCCCAGGCCGAGCGCGAAGATCAGCCGGTCCGGCCAGTTCCGCTGCTCGAAAATCAAAATATGGCGGAAGCGCCGGTAGCGGGCGAGCATCGTCGCCAGCGCGGCCATGGCTGCGAGTTTGACGACCAGGGTCGTCAGCAGGAACTGCCCGGCGGAGAGAAATTTAGGGTCTTGCATGGGCGAACATTCAGCGAAGAGCGCCCTTGAAATGGTATCATTTCCACCATGATCGGTCCGCTCGCGAAAGGCTTTGCGCTCACCTTCAAGCACCTGTTCCGCCGTCCCATCACGGTGAACTATCCCGACCAGAAGGTCCCCATGTTTCCGCGTTATCGCGGCAAACAGGTCCTGATGCGCGACGAAGCCGGGCTGGAAAAGTGCGTGGCGTGCGGGTTGTGCGCGGTGGCGTGCCCGGCCGATGCCATTTACCTCGAAGCCGCGGAGAACGACGGCACGGTCATGGCGGGCCCGCGCTACGCGTCCACCTACCAGATTCACAAGACGCGCTGCATCTTCTGCGGCTACTGCGAAGAGGCCTGCCCGGTGTCGGCCATCTTCATGGGCAAGGACTACGAGCTGGCCGTCTACAGCAAAGACGACTTCGTGTGGGACAAGACCGAGCTGCTGGTGCCCGCCGCGGCGGATCAAAAGGCGCCGCTGCCGGCGCGCTAGGCTGCACCGGCAGCCTGCGGACCAAGGGGGGGGCGCTCGCGAACCCCGCCTGCGCAATTGCCCTCTGTGGAAGTGTTACCAACAATGAAGCCCTTTCTTGAAGCGTTGGATGAGCGTGTGCTCGTGTGCGATGGCGCCATGGGTACGATGCTGTACGCGAAGGGCGTGTTCATCAATCGCTGCTTCGAGTCGCTGAACCAGACCCAGCCCGACATGGTCGTGGACGTCCACTGCGATTACCTGAAGGCGGGCGCCGACATCATCGAGACCAACACCTTCGGCGCCAACCGCATGAAGCTGCGCGGCTTCGGGCTGGGCGACCAGGTCCCCGACCTCAACCTCGCCGGCGCCACGCTGGCGCGGCGCGCGGTGGAGAAGTCGGGGCAGGCCGCCTACGTGGCTGGCGCCATCGGCCCGCTCGGCGTGCGCATCGAGCCGTGGGGCAAGACCGGCGTCGATGAGGCCGAGGCCATGTTCCGCGAGCAGGCGCAGGCCCTGTTCGACGGCAAGGTGGACCTCTTCATTCTCGAGACCTTCCGCGACCTCAACGAGATCGGCGCGGCGATCGCGGCCGTGCGCAGCGTGTGCGACCTGCCGATCGTGGCGCAGATGACCACCGAGGAAGACGGCGCCAGCCTCGACGGCACGCCGCCCGAGCAGTTCGCGCCCGACCTGATTGCGCGCGGCGCCAGCGTCGTCGGCGTCAACTGCAGCGTCGGCCCGGCGCCAATGCTCGAGACCATCGATCGGATCAGCGAGGTGACCGACGTGTGGCTGTCGGCGCAGCCCAACGCCGGCAGGCCGCGCGACATCGAGGGCCGCAACCTCTATCTGTGCTCGCCGGAATACATGGCGTCGTACGCGCGGCGGTTCATCGCCTCCGGCGTGCGGCTGGTGGGCGGCTGCTGCGGCACCACGCCGGAGCACATCCGCCAGATCGCGCTGGCGGCGAAGTCGCTGGCCCCGGGCCTGGCGCGGCACGCGGGCACCGCCCAGGTGCGGACGCCGGTGGCCAGCCAGCCCAACGCCCGCCCGGCCCTCCCGCGCGAGGCGAAGTCGGTGATGGGCCGCAAGCTCGCCAACGGCGGTTTCATCCGCGCCATCGAACTGGTGCCGCCCCGCGGCCATTCCGCCGACGCGGCGCTGGCCGACGCCATGCGCCTGGCCCGGCGCGGCGTCGACGTCGTCACCATTCCCGACGGCCCCCGCTCCGGCGCGCGCATGAGCGCACTGTCGCTGGCCGTGCTCGTGCAGCAGCACGCGGCGGTGGAAGTGTTGCTGCAGTACTCGTGTCGCGATCGCAACCTGCTGGGCATCCAGTCGGATCTGCTTGGCGCGCACGCCATGGGCGTGCGGAACCTGCTCGGCATCACCGGCGATGTGCGAAGTCTTGGTGACATCCCCGATGCCACGGCGGTGTTCGACGTGGACTCGATCGGACTGACCAACGTCATTACTCGTCTCAACCATGGACTGGACATCGGCGGCCAGGCGATCGGCGAGCCGACGGCGTTCCATACCGGCGTGATGGTGAACCCGTCACGCGATCTCGACCGGGAAGTGCGGCGGCTCGAATTCAAGGTGGAAGCCGGTGCCGAGTTCGCGGTGACCAGGCCGGTGTTCGATGTGGCGGCCTTCGAACGGTTCCTGGCTCGCGTGGCGCCGCTGGGCGTGCCCATCATCGTCGGCATCTGGCCGTTTGAAAGCGCGCTCAATGCCGAATTCATGGCCAACGAAGTGCCCGGCGTGACTGTTCCGGATGCACTGGTGGAGCGGATGCGACGCACTACCAGCGCAGCGGCCGCGGCCGCGGAAGGCGTAGAAGTAGCGCGGGAACTCGTCGAAGCCATCAAGGGGATGGCCGCGGGCATCCAGATCTCGACGCCGACGGGCCGGCTCGACGCCGCCCTCGACGTTCTCGACGTGGTATAGTCCGGACCGGTTGGAGCTGGTTGGAGAACGTGTGAATATGGCCTTATTTGATACGGAGACTCGGCGTTCGGGCGACGCGGCCACCAGGGCGCTGTCGGTTACCACGGTCGAGACCGACTTCGTAGAAAAGGTCTACCAGAACATCGCCAAGGTCTACGACTACACCTACGGTCCCACCCTCCATCCCGGCCGGCTCGAAGCCATCGAGAAGATGGCGATCCGCCCCGGCACCAACGTGCTCGAAGTGGGCGTCGGCACCGGCATCAACCTGTCCCTTTATCCGCGCACCTGCCGCGTCACCGGCATCGACCTGTCGAGCCGCATGCTCGAACGGGCGCAGGAGCGCATCGACAACAAGGGTCTGCATCACTGCGAAGTCGCCGAAATGGACGCGACCAAGCTGACGTTCGCCGACAACTCCTTCGACGTCGTCTACGCACCCTACGTGATCAGCGTGGTGCCGGACCCGGTCGCGGTCGCGCGCGAGATGTACCGCGTGTGCCGTCCCGGCGGCCGCGTCATCATCCTCAACCACTTCAAGAGCGCGAACCCGATCATGGGCCGCATCGAAAGGGCGATCTCGCCGATGACCGTGCACATCGGCTTCACCGCCGACCTCGACCTGCATGCGTTCCTGGCCCAGGCCGACCTGCGCCCGGTGTCGATCGAGAAGGTGAACGTCCCGAAGATGTGGTCGCTCATCACGGTCGTCAAGAACTAGTTGCCACCACCCGTCACACCCGAGCCCGGCTGGACTTCGGTCCAGCCGTTCCCGCAACTCGATCCCCATTCATTTCTCGTCGCCAACCCGTCCGGCGAAAGCGTGCGCATTGCCTACTTTCGCGGTCCCGAGCCCGGCGCGCTCCACGCGAAGGCCTGGTTCGGCCGCGAGACGCAGGGCCCGCCGGGCTATGTCCACGGCGGCGCGATGGCGGCGGTGCTTGACGAGAGCATGGGCGGCGCCTGCTGGATGAACGGCCACCCCACGGTGGCCGCGAAGATCTCGGTGTCGTTCCTGGAAATGCTGCGGCTGGAGTCGGAGACGACCGTCGAGGCCCGGGTCGACCGGACGGACGGGCGCAAGATCTACGTCAGCGCCAAGCTGATCGATGCGTCGGGCACTGTCGTCGCCGAATCCGACGGGCTCTTCATCGTCTTGCGCGAAGATCAGCTGAAATCGATGTAACAGGAGTTCGGAAGATCAGAAGAAACGAATTGGTTTCTTCTGATCTCCGTGGTGATCCTGGGCGCGGTCCGGCGGCCACCAGATCACCAGATCTGCCGATCAGATCACCAGATCACCACATCCCGAGATCACGAGATAGGGCTACAATAACCGTGTGGCATTCGACGAGCGAGCATTCTTCAGCGAGCGGCCCGAAACGCGCCCGGCCAAGTACCCGTGCCCGCGCTGCAAGCGGACCAACGAGTACAGCATCCGCTGGGTGAAGCGCACCAAGAAGGGCGCGCCGCAGAACGCCGACGACCGGGCGAAGTTCGACAAGTTGCGCGATCACCTGCTGCGCCTGGACGATGAGGTGACGTGCAAGACCTGCGGGAAGAAGTTCGAGATCCCGTCGATGCATTCGATGATGTTCATCGATCAGCTCGACGGCCTGCCGAAGGACGAAGAGGCCGACGAGGCTGAAGCGACCCAGGCGCCGGGCAAGCCCATGGACGCCACGACCAAGGCGGCGTTGCCGGCCCGCTTCACGCGGCCGACCAAAGGCTGGCGCGGCTAGGCCACAGATTGAACGCAGATTGCGCAGGCCGGGCTCCTGGCTACCAGACCCCGGGCACCAGTCGCGATCGCACCTGGCGTTGGTAGGCGCGGTACTTCTCACCAAACGCCTGCACGAGGGAGGCTTCCTCCAGCGGAATCGCCACGACCAGGTAGGCGGAACTGACCACCGCGAACAGCAACCGGCTGCAGGTCATCTCCGGCGTGCCGAACACAATCAGCAGCCAGCCGAAATAGATCGGATGCCGGACCAGGCCGAATGGGCCGGTCACCTTGAACTCCACCGGCCGGTCGCGCCGCGCCTGCCGCACGCCGGCCAGCTCCCACACCCCGATGATCCCTGAGGCGCGTTCGGTCAGCGCGAGCCCGGCCAGCTGGACGCCCAAGCCCAGCCACTGCAGCGGCCCCTCGAGCGCCCACGCGATTCCCGGCAGCGGCCGCCACAGCCAGCACACGGCGATGAAGAGCAGGCTGGCGATCCAGACGTAGACGCTGCGCTCGAGCTCCGGCGACACGATCCGGCTGATCCAGGCCTTGGCACCGGTCCGCGCCATCACGCTGTGGTGCAGCGCGAAGATGGTGAAGAGCGTGACGTCGAAGAGCACCGCCGGCCAGATCGGCGCGGCCGTCGCCGGCGCCGGGATGCGAAGGAGGTTGCCGTAGACCACGACGAACGACAGGAGCGACGCGGCGAACAGCAGCGCGCCGATCCACACGAATACCTTTCGCACGAAGGTATTATAGGGGCCAGTTGAGCGCACCCAGGATCGCGATCACCGGCATCGGCGTGGTTTCGGCGTTCGGCGTCGGACGCGAAGTGTTTTGGGATGCGATCCGCCGGGGCCAAAGCGGCACGCGGGCCATCACCGAGTTCGACGTCTCCTCGTATCCCTGCCAGGTGGCGGCCCCGGTTCCGCCGGTGGACATGACCGCGGCCGAGCCGTTGGCCGGCGAGAGCGGGCCGCGGGACTCGCGCGCCGATCCCAGGCGTTATTCCCGCGCCGCGCTGTTCGGCGTGGTGGCGGCGCGCGAAGCCTGGAACGACGCCGGTCTCGCGTTCGGTCAGGCCAACGCCGGCGTGATCATCGGCAGCGGCGGCGGCGGCATCGACGTGGGCGAGCGTCAATACCAGGACTTCTTCACCACCGGCGGCAAGAACGTCACGCCCTACGCGATTGCCGTCGGCATTTGCGGCATGGTCTCGAGCGAGATCTCGATTGCGCTGGGCGTGCGCGGCATCAGCCATGTGCTGTCCACCGGCTGCACCAGTTCCACCGACGCCCTTGGTTACGCCTGCATGCTGCTGCGCCAGGGCGACTGCGACGTGCTGCTCTCGGGCGGCACCGACGGCTGCGTGCTGCCGGGCATGATCTTCGGCTTCTCCCGCATGCGCGCCGTCTCGACGCACTACAACGATCGCGGCGCCGAGGCGTCGCGGCCGTTCGATCGCGGACGCGACGGCTTCGTGCTGGGCGAGGGCGCGTGGATGCTGACGCTGGAGCTGGAGGACCGCGCCCGCGCGCGCGGCGCCACCGTCTACGCCACCATCGACGGCTACGCGTCGACGTGCGACGCCTACCACCGCGTCCAGATGGATCCGGACGGCGAGCAGATTATCCACTGCATGCGCCAGGCCATCGAGCGATCCGGGCGCGCCGCCGAGGAGATCGGCTACATCAACTACCACGGCACTTCCACGGTGCTGAACGACGCCATCGAGGCGCGCTGCACGCGGCTGGCCTTCGGCGCGCTGGCCGACCGCATTCCCGGGTCGTCCACCAAGTCGATGATCGGCCACCCCCAGGGCGCCAGCGGCGCCGCCGGCGTGGTCGCCACCGCACTGGCGCTGTCGCGCGGCTTCCTGCCGCCCACCATCAACCTCACCACGCGCGATCCGCAATGCGACCTGGACTTCATCCCGAACCAGGGCCGCGCCGCGCAGCCGGAGGCGGCGTTGTGCAACTGCCTCGGGTTCGGATCGAAGAACAGCGCGCTCGTCATCGGCCGCGCGCATGGATGACGTCGTCATCGTCGGCGGCGGTCCGGCGGGGGCGTTGGCGGCCCTCATCCTGGCGCGCGCCGGCGCCAGGGTCCGCGTGTTCGAGCGCGCGCGCTTTCCGCGGCACAAGCTGTGCGGCGACACCTTGAATCCCGGGGCGTTGGCGGTGTTGGCGCGGCACCTGGGCGTCACCTGGCTGGCGGCGAACAGCGACGCCATCCACGGCATGCTGATCACGGGCCCCGGCGGTATCGCGGTGCGGGCCGCGTACGGCGCCGGCATTGCCGGCCGCGCCGTGACGCGCCAGGTGTTTGACGAGTGGCTCCTGCGGCAGGCCGTGGAGGCGGGCGCGCAAGTGGAAGAGGGCGTGGCCGTGAAAGGCGCGCTGGTCTCCGGCGGCCGGGTGAGCGGCGTGATCGCGATGCGCGGCGGCGGCGGGGAAGCGGCGCATGCCGGCCGCCTCGTCATTGCGGCCGACGGACGCCGGTCGACGCTGGCCTTTTCGCGCGGCCTGGCGCGCCAGCCGGCGCGTCCCCGGCGATGGGCGATCGGCGGTTACTTTACCGGCGTCACTGGATGCGGCACCGTCGGCGAGATGCACGTGCGCCGGGGACACTACATCGGCGTGGCGCCGGTGCCGGGCGGCCTGACCAACGTCTGCGTGGTGATGCCGCATGCCACCGGTGACCAGCCCATCGGGCCCCTGGCGGAGGTGATTCGCACGCGGCTCGACGGCGATCCGTCACTGCGCGACCGGTTTGCCGACGCACGCATGGCGGGCGATCCGGTGATACTGGGTCCCATGGCCGTCGACACCGACACGGCCGGCGGGCCGGGCCTGCTGCTGGCCGGTGACGCCGCGGGATTCATCGACCCCATGACCGGGGATGGCATGCGCCTCGCCCTGGCGGGCGCCGAACTCGCCGCGGCCGCGGCGCTGGATGTGCTCACCGGCCGGCTGTCGCCCGCCCTCGCGCACCTGGAACTGACGCGCCGCCGCCGCGCGGCCTTCGCCTCGAAGTGGCGATTCAACCGGACCTTGCGGGCGCTGGTGGCCTCGCCACGGGGTGTTTCGGCGGCCGCCGTCGCGGCGCGGGCGGTGCCGTCGCTGTTTGCCGGGATCATCCGCTACGCGGGAGACTGTCGATTGTGACGCCAACCCCAGCGACCGCGATTGCCGTGCTCACCGTCGTGGCCGCGTTCCTGATGATGGGCGGCGAGCTGGTGCTGTCGGTGTTCAACGAGCGCCAGTTGCGCGCGAAGGGCGCGGTGGAGCCGCCGGGTGATGTCATCGCGATCATGCGATGGACCTACCCCGCGTCGTTTGTGGCGATGGGGGTGGAAGGCGCGCTGGCCGGGCCGTCGCCCGGTTCCATCCTGCTGGGGGGGCTGGTCCTGTTCGGCCTCGCCAAGGCGCTCAAGGTCTGGGCCATCGCATCGCTCGGTCCGCGGTGGAGCTACCGCGTGCTGGTCCTGCCGGACGCGCCGCTGGTCACCTCCGGTCCGTACCGCTACCTGTCGCATCCCAATTACCTCGCCGTGGTCGGCGAGTTGGTCAGCGTCGCCTGCATCGTGGCCGCGCCGATCACCGGGGTCCTGGCGACGATTGCATTCGGCATGCTGATGCGCGCACGCATCCGGATCGAAGACCGCGCGCTTGGCCGCCTCCGCTAAAGCTACGGCGGGCCAAGGCCGCCTCCGCTAAAGCTACGGCGGGCCAAGGCCGCCTCCGCTGACGCCAAGGCGCCCAGGGCCACGCTCGCTCGCCGAAGCCATGACAGAATAGGCGCGTGAAATTGCCGAAGTGGGTGACGGCGCTGGACGTCCTCGCCGTCGTGATGGCCATCATCGCGCTGTCGGTCGTCGTGGCCGGCGGCTTTCGTCTCGCCATCTTCGGCACCCGCCTCTCGGTCAGGGATTGGTGGCGTCCCGCGCTGTGGAGCGTGGTGGCGCTGGTCATTCGCCACGCCATCGTCCGGCATCGGCCGCTGCCGCGGCGCGTGGTGCAGGCGGTGGTCCGCTGGTGGCGCAATCCCGAGACCAGGACCGTGCTGCCGATCCATCTGGCGACGCGCGGCGGCGTGCTCGCCGTCGGTTTCCTCGCGGTGATCCTGATCGGATTCCCGCCGGAGGCGGCGTCGCGCTGGCGCATCTACTCCAACGATTTTCTCGACCTGCCGGCCCGGTGGGACGCCGGCTGGTACCTCGGCATTGCGATGGAGGGGTACCGCTACCTCCCCAACGCGCCGGCAGACGTCCAGCAGAACATCGCGTTCTTCCCGGCGTTCCCCATGACCGTGCGCTACTTGTCCACGGTGCTCGGCCATCAGCCGTTGTGGACCGGCGTGGGCGTGTCGCTGGTCGCGTTCTTTCTGGCGCTTGGCTACTTCCTGCGGCTGGCGCGGGACGAACTGCGCGACGAGGATCAGGCGGTGACGGCCGTCATGCTGCTGGCGGCCTATCCGTTCGCGGTGTTCTTCAGCGCGGCCTATACCGAGGGACTGTTCCTGCTGACGCTGGTCGGCGCCGTGTACCACTTTCGGCACGACCAGCTGTGGCGCGCGGCCGGATGGGGATTTTTGTGCGGACTGACGCGGCCCAACGGGGCATTCCTGTCGATCGTGCTCGGCCTGATGGTGGTTGCCCCGATGTGGGCCGCGGCGTGGGCGAGGATGCGGCGTCCGGCTTCAGCCGGACCGGGCCCTGCAGACGGCACCACCGACTGGGGGCACATCGGCAGGCGGCTGCTGTCGGCGGCCGCCCCCGGCTTCGGGATGCTGGCGTTCTCGGCCTACATCTACCAGCTCACCGGCCATCCCTTCCGCTGGACCATGCAGAACGCGGCGTGGGGACGGGTGTATCGCGGGCTCGACTCGCTGGTGTCGGACCGCGTGGACTTTATCGCCAACAACGGCCTCTACAACTACGCGTCCACCCAGACGGTTGACTTCTTCTATCTGCTCGCGGTGTTGTTCGCGCTCGGGTCCGTCTGGCCGGTGTATCGCCGGTTCGGCCTCCCGTACGCGGTGCTGCTGCTCGTGAACGTGCTGCCGCCGATGGCGGCGGGTGGATTGCTGTCGATGGGCCGCGTCACGTCGGTGCTGTTTCCGGCGTTCCTGTGGATGGGCGGCGCCATCCCGGCCCGCCATCGCACCGCGTGGATCGCCTGCTTCGCCTGCCTGCAGGGATTTGTCGCCGTGATGTTCTTCACCTGGCGCCCGCTGTTCTAGACCGAGGTAATCCACTGGCGCACCACCGCTTGAATCGCGGCCTCGTGCGCCCTCACGTCTTCGATACCGGCGAAGTTGACCAGCGCCCGGTCCTTCGCCAGCCACTTGATGAGGCCCTGCGGATCGTCGATCTGGAACGACGGCCGCTCGCGAACCTCCGCGACCACGTGCAGGATGATGCCGATGCCGCCTTTGGCGCGGAGGTGCGTGGTGGCGAAATACTGCGTGGTGCGAAAGCTCGGCGCGTTCCACTTCACGCCCTCGGCGATTGAGGGATCGGCGCCGCAGATGATCTGACGCAGCAACTCGATGGCCGCCTTGTGCGGATGCTCCAGGCGCGCCATGAACTGGTCAACTGCAGGCGACGTATCGGCAACGGTCTCCTTGTGAGCGGGTTGTGGCTTGGGCTCTACCATTGACTCTCCAGGGCTCCGAAACCGCGAACGACCTCCGCGGAGTCTCCAGTTCAAGAAAGTCCACGACCGAGAACCGATCTATTCGGTGCGTGTTACGAGCGCATTCTGCAAAGCTCTAACTTCGTCGGCCCAACGTCAGGCATCAGATGCGGCGCGCCTGCGTCACTCGCGCTGTCGGCCGCCTGCCGTGTTGGGCAGACAACTCTGGCTCTTGTCTCACGCCGCCAAACCGGCTGTCAGGCTGTTGTGCGAGACCGGCCGAGCCACGATACGGCCATGAACAGGGCAAGCCACACCACTGTCCGAAGGGTCATGGCGCGGAGACTGTCCACGGCCACAGCCCCGCCACTGCGGTAGACCACCAGGATGCCCACGAGCACAAGGAGATTGAGCAGGAAGATTGCTCCCGCGGCGTATCGGCCCGCGTTGGCGCTGCGCCAGACGGTGACGCCAGCTGCCAGATACGCTACGCCCATTGCCGTGTTGTAAATGAGCAGGGGCCGAAACACCTCGTACCCCGGGTCGGAACCCAGGAGCACGCGGCCGCCCGCGACGAGCGTGGCGATGCCGAACAGGACCGCAACGGCCGCCGCGAGGATCTGGACAATACGGACTGTGTGAGGCGCCATCATATTTTTCCGTTCTCGTCTTGCTCAGGCCACGATGTTATCTGTGCCACGGCTACACCGAGCCATGTAATCGCAACGATCAGGTAGGGCGCCCAGTCCGTCATCGTGTAATCGCGTTGTCTCGGGATGGTCCTGTCCCGCAAACTTCATATGGGTGTCCGGCGCCAATTGCTGGTCAGATGCCCTTCGGTCTGACGCCTGCACTTGGAAACCCACCCCACTCGCGCGGATCATTGCTGTCATTCGAGCTGGCCGCAAGTCATTCTACCGAAACGACTCGCCTCATTTGAACGACACCTGAACCCGGGAATTGGCGCCGGCGCCATAACCAAGGAGAATCCGGGGATAGGCGGAAAGCGACATTCCCTGGATTGGCGTCAACCCGGGCTGCAAACTTCGCGTCCCTTCAGGCCTCTGGCTGGCTCCTGGCGTCCTACCCTTATGCGCATCAGTGCCGACAAGCCTCACGAGCCGGGCTTGTCCGCCGAAGCCGCGGCGCCACGGCGCCTTCACCCTAAACGGCGCGGCGAAGGCGGATATACTCGACCCAAGATCATGTCTCGCCGCGTTTGGTTGCTTCTGGCTTCGGTCGTGCTAACCATCGCGCTCGCGCCGTTCGTCACGGCCGAGCAGGCGTCAAACGTCGCGGCGGCACGGGCCAACGCCGAGAAGTCATGGCGCGGCGGCCGTCTCGACGAGATCGAGAAGTTCGCCGACGCCTTCCCGAAAGACGAAACCCTCGCCGTGCTGCGCGCCAGGGCCAGCGCCGCGCGCGGCGACTACCTGCGCGCCGAGTCGGTGCTGCAGCCGTTTGCGGCGGCCAACCCAGCCGGCGACGCCGCCCTCGAAGCCGGCTTGCTCCAGCAATTGATGGGCCGCCGAGTCGAGGCGCGCCGATCCCTCCAGCTGGTGATGATGGGCGACCAGCGCACACCCACCGCGCGCGACCACGTGCGCGCCGCTCGCGCCGCCCGCGCCCTCGGTCGGTTCGACGATGCCAACGCGTTCTTCCGCGACGCCGACGGGCTGGCGCCCAACGACGCGGCGATCAACACGGAATGGGGCGACCTGTTCGTCGAGAAATACAACAACAAGGACGCTGCCCGGTCGTTCCAGGAAGCGTTGAAGGCCGACCCCGCCTACGGCCCGGCGCTGCTCGGCATGGCCCGCGCGCTGGCCGACCAGAATCCGGCCCAGGCGGCGGCGCTGGCCGAGCAGGCGCTCAAGCAGAACCCGATCGACCCCGGCGCCCACCTGTTCCTCGCCGACATGGCGATCTACCGGGACAGGAAGAAGGACGCGCTGGCGTCGATCGATCGCGTGCTGGCGGTGAACCCGAAACACCTCGAAGCCCTGTCGATGCAGGCCGCCCTCGCGTATGTCGATGGCCGCGACCAGGACTACCAGGCCGCGCTCGCGGCGGCGCTCAAGATTCATCCCACCTACGGCGAGATCCATCGCGTGGTCGGGTCGATCACCGCGCACTACTACCGCTTCGACGAGGCGGCCGAGCACGTGCGCAAGGCGATTGCCCTCGACCGCGACAACGTCCGCGCCTACGCCGACCTTGGCGCGCACCTGATGCGGACCGGCGACGAGCGCAATGCCCGTCGCGCGCTGGAAACCGCCTTCAAGGTCGATCCCTGGAACGTCGTCACGTTCAACCTGCTCGCGCTGCTCGACACGCTCGAACCCTTCGATACCGTGCGCGAAGGCGACCTGGTGATTCGCCTCCATCCGGACGAAGCGGCGGTGTTGCGGCAGTACGTGCCGCAGCTCGCCAAGGAGGCGATGGCGGCGTTGAGCAGGCAGTGGGAGTTCACGCCCAAGGGCCCCATCCTGATCGAGATGTTTCCGAAGCACGACGACTTCGCGGTGCGGACCCTCGGCCTGCCCGGCATGATCGGGGCGCTCGGCGCCTGCTTCGGCCGCGTCGTCACGGTGGATTCGCCGAAGGCGCGCGAACCCGGCAGCTTCAACTGGGCCGAGACGCTGTGGCACGAGATGGCCCACGTCATCACGCTGCAGTTGTCGAACAACCGGCTGCCGCGCTGGCTCAGCGAGGGCGCGTCGGTCTACGAAGAGCGCCGTGCGCGCAAACAGTGGGGACGAGAGATGGACATCCCGTTTGCCCGCGCCATGGATCGCGGCAAGCTGATCAGCCTGCGCGACCTCAACTCTGGCTTCAGCAATCCGGAGCAGATTTCGTACTCCTATTACCAGGCGTCGCTGGTCGTCGAACACATTGTCGAGGTCTACGGCCAGGCCAAGCTGCGCGCCCTGGTGGCGGCCTATGCCGATGGTGCCGACACCGAGGCGGCCATCCAGAAGGCGCTGGGCGTCGACATCAATGCCTTGCAGAAGTCGTTTGATGGCTTCCTGGAAACGCGCTACGCGGGCATGCGCCGGGCGCTGGCCGTTCCCGAAGGGTTGACGGAGGACACGCCGCTCGAGCAGGTCAAGGTGATCGCGTCGGCCAACCCCGGCAGCTACACCGCGCAGATGGCGCTGGGCGTGGCGCAAATCGCCGGCAATCCCGATGGCGCCATCGCCGCGTTCGAACGGGCCGCGAAGCTGATTCCGAACGTCACCGGCGACGACAGCCCCGACGCGCTGATTGCCGCTGTCGCCATGAAAAAGGGCGACAAGGCGCGGGCCGCGGTGGCGCTGGAGAACCTGACGGGCATGAGCAATACCGACCTGGCCTCGGCCCGGCAACTGGCGACGTTGGTGGATCCGGCCCGCGACCGCACTCGTCTGCAACTCGCCCTGAAGAGCGTCGTCGCCATTGATCCGTTCGACGGCGCCGCGCATTCCGCGCTGGGCCGCATGGACTTCGAGGCCCGGCGCCTGGACGACGCCATTCGCATGTTCCGCATGGCCCTGGCGGCCAAGCCGCTTGACCGCGCCAGTGCGCACGTCGACCTGGCCGAGGCGCTCGCCGAGGCGGGCCAGCGCGATGAGGCCAAAAAGCAGGCGCTGGCCGCGCTCGAGATCGCGCCGACGTTCACACGGGCGCAAGACCTGCTGCTCAAGCTCGCGCAAGGAAGTCACTGATGCGCCAGCCGCGCTGGGTCACCGCCATCGCCCTGCTCGTGGCACTGGTGTGGCTCGCGTCCGAGGTCAGCGCACAGATCCCCGTCATTGGCGGCGACAAGTTTCAGGGCCTGAAGTGGACCTTCGTCCGCATCAAGTACGGCTCCTACGAAAACGAGGGCGCCCCGCGGAACTCGCAGTTGAGCTATTGGGACGACCCGTGGGCGATCGACGCGCCGGCGGCGGAGCAGAACCTGTCGCGCCGGATCAAGTCGGTGACCGCCATCGACGTGGGCGAGCCGCTGGTCCTGACCCTGGACGACGAGAAGCTCTGGCAATACCCGTGGATCTACATCGTCGAGCCCAGCAACCTCGTGCTGTCGGAGAAAGAGGTGCCGATCCTCCGCGAGTTCCTGCTGCGCGGCGGCACGCTGACCCTCGACGACTTTCACGGTCCCTACGAATGGGACCTGACCATGCGCCAGCTGAAGCGCGTGTTCCCGGATCGCGAGATCGTCGAGATCGCGCCGCCCCATCCCATCTACAGCTGCTTCTACCGCATCGAGAAGTATCCGCAGATCCCCGGCCTCGGATCGTTCCTGAACGGGCGGACCTGGGAAAAGGGCGGCTTCGTCGCGCGGCTGCGCGGCATCGTCGATGACGCCGGCCGTCCCATGGTGCTGATCAACTGGAACACCGACATGGGCGATGGCGTGGAGTGGTCGAACGCGCAGGAATACCAGGGCTACATCAAGTGGACCGCGCAGGCCTACCAGATGCTCATCAACGAAGTGGTCTATTCGCTGACACACTGAGGTTTCATGAATCGCACGACGGACGTGGCCGTTGAGGGCCTGGCCGAACGGGTCGCCGGCAGCCGCCAGAAGATCCTGACGGAACTGCGGAAGGTGATTGTCGGGCAGGACGCGGTGGTCGACGAAGTGCTGATGGCGCTGTTCTGCGGCGGCCATTGCCTGATCACCGGCGTGCCCGGCCTGGCCAAGACGCTGCTGGTCAAGACGCTCGCGCAGATCCTGGACCTCAAGTTCAAGCGCATCCAGTTCACGCCGGACCTGATGCCCGCCGACATCACCGGCACCGAGGTGCTCGACGAAGAGAACGGGCACCGCGCCCTGCGCTTCGTGCACGGGCCGATCTTCGCGCAGATCATCCTGGCCGACGAGATCAACCGCACGCCGCCGAAGACGCAGGCGGCATTGCTCGAGGCCATGCAGGAGTACCACGTCACCGCCGCCGGCCACACCTATCCGCTCGAGCGGCCGTTCTTCGTGCTGGCGACGCAGAATCCGATCGAGCTCGAAGGCACCTATCCGCTGCCAGAGGCGCAGCTTGATCGCTTCCTGTTCAACGTGGTGATGACCTACCTGTCGGAAGACGACGAGGTGCAGGTGGTGACCGACACCACGGGCACCAGGAGGGCGGAGCCGGCGAAGGTCCTCGACGGCGCCGAGATTCTCGCCATCCAGGGCTACGTACGGCAGGTGCTGGTCGCCGAAGACGTGGTCCGCTACGCGGTGCGCCTCGCCGACAGTTCACGTCCGGGCCGTGGTGAAAAGCTCGACTTCATCGACAAGTGGGTGAAGTGGGGCGCCGGGCTCCGCGCCTCTCATGCCTTGGTGATTGGCGCCAAGGCGCGGGCGCTGCTCCACGGCCGCCATCACGTCTCGGTGAAGGATATCCAGGCGCTGGCCAAGCCCATCCTGCGGCATCGCGTGCTCCCGAACTTCTACGCCGAGGCCGAAGGCATCACGCCCGATCGCATTGTCGATCAGTTGGTGGCCGCCGTGCCGGTGCCTGCCAGCGGGTTGTAGGCCATGGCTGGGGCGGCGCGGTTTCTCGACCCGGCGATCGTGGCGCGGCTTGGCACGATTGACCTGAAGGCGCGAACCATCGTCGAAGGGTTCCTGACCGGATTGCATCGCAGTCCGTACAAGGGGTTCAGCGTCGAGTTTGCCGAGTATCGCCAGTACCTGCCCGGGGACGATCTGGCGACGCTGGACTGGAAGGTCTACGCGCGTTCGGACCGGCACTTCGTCAAGAAATACGAAGAGGAGACCAACCTCACCTGCCACCTGCTGCTGGACGTGAGCGCGTCGATGGGCTACGCGTCGGGTTCCGTCACCAAGCTGCAATACGGATCGTACCTGGCCGGGGCGCTCGCCTACCTGATGAACCGGCAGCGCGACGCGTTCGGGCTGATTGCGTTCGACGACAAAATTGCCTCGCTGGTGCCGGCCAACGCGCGCACCGGCCACCTCCGCGCGGTGCTGCTCGCGCTCGAGCGACTCAAGCTGGGTGCGCACACCAACGTCGCCAAGCCGTTGCACGAGCTGGCGGCCGCCGTGCGCAAGCGAGGCCTCGTCGTGCTGGTCTCGGATTTGTTGGACGATCCGCAGCAGGTACTCGACGGCCTGAAGCACTTCCGCTATCGCGGCACCGACGTCGTCGTGTTTCATGTGCTCGATCCGTACGAACTGACATTCCCGTTCGAGCGAGCCGCCCGCTTTCGCGACATGGAAACGGCGGACGAAGTAATGGCCGTGCCCGCCACGATCCGCCAGGAATACATCGAGCGGATGCAAGGGATGATCGCGCACTACAAGCGTGAGCTGGGACTGGTCGGTATCGACTACTGCCTGCTCGACACGTCACAGCCGCTCGAGCACGGGCTGATGGCGTACCTCATGACGCGTCGCCGAGTGATGTGATGTTTGGCATCTCGTTCTTGTCGCCGCTGTTCCTGATCGGCGCGCTGGCCGCGGCCGTGCCCATCCTGCTGCACCTGCTCCATCGCAAGACCGAAGTCGTGATCGATTTCCCGTCGGTGAGACTGCTGACGCGCGCACCCGTGCAGCAGCAGCGGCGGCGGCGGTTGCGGGAGCTGATCCTCCTGGCCCTGCGGGTGGCGGCGCTGATCCTGCTCGCCGTGTCGTTCGCCCGGCCTTACGTCGCAGGCGCCGTGGCGCCGCTGTCAGCGCCGGTGACCGTGGTCGCGCTCGATACCTCGATGAGCCTGTCGGCACCGGGCCAGTTCGCGAAGGCGCGGCAAGCCGCGTCGCAGGCCGTGGATGCCGCACCGGCGCCACACGCCGTGGCGCTGATCACGTTTGCGGATTCCGCCTCGGTGGCCGTTCAGCCCACCTCCGACCGCGGAGCGGTGCGTGCCGCCATTGCCGCGGCGTCCGCCGGGCCCGGCGGCACTCGATACCGCACGGCACTCGCCAGCGCGAGCGAAGTGGTGGGCGCCCGCGAAGGGCGCGTGGTGATGGTCACCGACCTCCAGCAATCGGGGTGGGAAGCCAACGACGACGGCGGGCTGCCGGATGGTGTGGAGGTGACCGTGGTCGGCGTGGCCCCGCCGCGGACCAACCTCGCGGTGACGTCGGCGGCGCGCCGCGACCGCATGGTGGTGGCGACCGTGCAGAACTACGGCACCGAAGAGGCGAGTGCCGCGGTGCGGCTGGTGGTTGAGGGCAAGGAAGTGGCGCGGGCGAACGTGACGATGGCACCGCTGGCGGCGGCCGACGCCGAGTTACCGGGCGCGTTCGGGAGCGCCGGCGTCGCGCAGGTGGTGATCGACGATGTCGACGGCTACCAGCCCGACAACACCCGCTACGTCGTGCTGGACCCACGCCCGGCGGTGTCGATTGCCGCGCTCGTGGCCGATCCGACGGGAGCGACTGGCGGCATCTATATGGAACGGGCCCTGTCGGTGGCTGGTGAGGGCCGCGAGTTTGCCGTCACGGTGGCCGATGGCCGCGTGCTGTCGAAATGGACCGCCGCCGAGATGGTGAACCATGCGGCCCTGATCGTGCTGGGCACGCGCACGCTCGACCGCACCGGCCGTGAGCTGGTGAAGACCTATCTCGCCGGCGGCGGCCAGGTGTTGCTCACCCTGGGGCCGGACGTCGATCCGGGGACCCTGGCCGACGCCATCGGCACCGATCTCGGCGTGGTGCCGGCGCCGGTGCGCACGCCCGGCGCGACACTGGTGGCCAGCGACAGCCGTCATCCCATCTTTCGTCCGTTTCTCATCCCATCGGGCGCCCTGGGCGACGTCCAGGTGGACCAGCACCGGCGTCTAAACGATCAGGCCGGTCGGACCGTGCTGGCCCGGCTGTCCGGCGGCGATGCGGCGCTGACGGAACAGGCGGTCGGGGAGGGGCGGTTGCTGGTGTTCACCTCGGACCTCGACAACCAATGGAGCCGCTTCCCGTTGCACCCGTCGTTTGTCCCGTTCGCGGTGGAAACGGCCCGCTACCTGACGCGCGGACGGCAGCAGCGGCAGGAGTGGACGTTGCCGGAAGTGCCGGCGGGGGCACCGCTGGCGCCGGGCGTGGTGGTGACCGGCGCGGGCGCCGCCGTTCGCGCGATGGTGGTCAACGTGGACGTGCGCGAATCGAGTCCCGCGGCCACCAGCGTTGACGAGTTCACGAAGAGCATCGTCAGGACCAACCGATCCGACGCGCGCGAGCCGATCACCGCGGCGCGGGAGGTCGAGGATCAGCAGCGATGGTGGCAGGTGGGCCTGCTCGTGATGCTGGTGGCGCTGGCGGGCGAAGCGCTCGTCGGGCGCCGCGCGACGTGAGCTAGGATGGACACAGAGCAGCGCATGAGCGATCGCTTCGTCGAGCTTCTAACGATTCTCGCGGACGTGCGGGCGCGCTGGACGCGACGCGCGCTCCTTGGCGCCTGGACGCTCGGGGCCGCCACCGCTGCGTCGATGTTGCTGGTCGGCCTGCTGGCCGTGTGGCTGGTGGCGGGCGAGGGCCTGCCGCTCGTGCTGGCCGTGGGCACCGTCACGAGCGTCGCCGTCATCTCACTGGTCTTCGCGCTGCTGCCGCTGCGGCAGCCGCCCACCGACATGCAAATCGCCCGCTTCATCGAGGAGCAGGCCGGCGGCCTGGACGACGTGCTGGTGACCGCGGTGGAGAAGGGCGGCCTCGGCTCCTCGCCGATCAGCGACCTGCTGGTCGCTGATGCCATCCGCACCGCGCGCGCGCTGGACTTCGACGCCCTTGTCAGCCGTGACACGCGGCGGCGCGCCGCGGCCGGCGCGGCGCTCGCGAGCCTTGGGCTCCTCGCGGCCGCGGCTGTCTTCGCGCCCTCGGCGGGCCGTGCCGCCGACGTGGTGGGCGCGTACCTGTTTCCCAAGCGCTATGCGATCGCGGTGGTCCCTGGCTCCGCCAAGGTCAGGGCCGGGCAGCCGCTCACCGTGGTGGCGCGGATTGCGGGCATTGACGGCGGCCTCATCCCGTCCATCACCGTGGGTGAGGGCGACGCGGCCCGCTCCGCGCGGATGTCGCCCGGCGCGGCGGCCGGCGAATTCACCATCACCCTGAACAACATCGTCATGTCGTTCCCGTATTCGGTGTCTCTCGGCGCCGCGCACTCCGATGCGTTCCAGGTGGACGTGATCCGGCCGGTTCGCGTGGCGCGGGTGGATGTGCGCTACGAGCATCCGAACGGCGTCGGCCTGCCGCCGCAGACGGAGGAAGACAGCGGCGACATCTACGCGCCGGCGGGGACTAGGGCACACCTCACCATCACCATCGACAAGCCGGTGAAGCAGGGACAGCTCGCACTCTCGGATGGCACCGCGGTGACGCTCTCCGGCAGCGACACGGTGTTGTCGGCCGAACTGACGGTGGCGAAGGACGGCTCGTACCGCATTGCGCTCACGGATGTTGACGACCTGTCGAGCGAGGGCACGGAGTATTTCATCCGCCTGCTGAACGACCGGCCGCCCGACGTCCGCATCCTGCGCCCGGCCGGCGACAAGCAGGTGTCGCCGATCGAAGAGGTGGCCATCGAGGCGCGCGCCGACGACGACTACGGCGTGCAGTCGCTGGAACTGGTGATCAAGACGTCCGGCGGAAAAGAGACCGTGGTCCCGCTCGGCCAGCCGATCACCGGCTCGGCCGCCGCCGGCGGGCACACGGTGTATCTCGAGGACTTGCGCGTGGCGCCCGGCGACTTCGTGACCTACCACGCGCGGGCGCGTGACGTTGGCCGCGGTCGCCGCTCCACCGAGGCGAGAAGCGACATCTTCTTCCTCGAGGTGAAGCCGTACGAAGAGGAATTCACGGCGTCGGAAAGCCAGGCCATGGGCGGGATGCAGGGCGAGCAGACCGGCCTCGAGGATCTGATTGCCCAGCAGAAAGACATCATCGCCGCCACCTGGAAGCTCGACGCCCGCGCCCGTCGCGCGCGTGATGCGCGATCGGCAGGCGACATCAGGGCCGTGGCCGACGCCCAGACCGGCGTGAAGGAAAGGGCCGAATCGATTGCCGGCGACCTGTCGGCGGCCGCGTTTGCGCAGCAGCGGCGGCGGCGCGGCGCGCCGCCCGGCCTGACGCGGGCCGGCAACGAAGGCCCGGTCGCCAAGGCCGTGGCAGCCATGGGCCGGGCCGTCACCGAACTGCAGCGCCTCAACACCGCGCAGTCGCTGCCCCACGAGGAAGACGCACTTGGCAACTTGCTGAAGGCGCAGGCCGAGATCCGGCGGCGCCAGGTGGCCATGCAGCAGGCGCGCGGTGGCGGCGGCAACGGCAACCGCCAGACCCTCGACCTGTCGACGCTGTTCGAGCAGGAATTGCGCAAGCGGCAACAGACCAACTACGAGACGCCATCGACGAGCGACGCGCGCGCGGACGAGGCCAGGAAGGAAGACGACCCGCTGGCCGGCATCCGCGAGCTGGCCCGCCGCCAGGAAGCGTTGGCCCGGCAGCAGCGTGACCTGGCGAAGAACCAGGGCGCGCTGACCGCGGACGAGATCAAGCGTCAGCTCGAACGGCTCACTCGGGACCAGAACGAGTTGCGCAAGCAGGCTGAGAAGTTGTCGCAGCAACTGCGGCAGTCACCGACCGCTCGCAGCCAGGATTCGTCGCGGCAACAACAGCAGCAGGGCGGCGGCCAGAGCCAGGGCGGGCAGGGCGGGCAGGGGTCCCAGGCCGACAGTCAGAAGCTGCGCGAGATTTCCGAAGAGATGCGCAACGCCGAAGGTGACCTGCGCCGGCAGGATCCGCGGCAGGCCAGCGCGCGCGGGGATCGCGCCTCACAGCAACTGCGCAACCTCGAGCAGCAGATGCAGGGCTCGCGTCCGGATGAGCGCCGCCGTGCCATTGGCGACCTGCAGATGGAGGCGCGGCAGCTCGCCGATGCCGAGCGGCGGCTGGGCAACGAAGCAACCAGAACGGCCCCTGGCAGCGCCGGGGAAGACGCCAGGCGCCGCCTGGCGGCCGAGCAGGAGCGGCTGGCGGATCGCACCGATCGGCTGGGCGAGTCCGTGCGTCAGCTCGCCAGGGACGCGCCGGGTGCGGAAGCGGATGATCGCCAGCCCATGTCGGAGGCCGCGCGTGAACTTGATCGCGGGAAGATCGCCGAACGCATGCGCCAGTCCGCGCAATCGATGCGACAGGCGCCGCCGGAGGGCGGCGACGGGCCTGGCAAGCCGGACGAACTCGCGCGCGCGCTCGACAAGGTGGCCGAGCGTCTCGGTTCTGCCACCGGCGCGCAAGACAGCGAGGCCGCGAAGCTGTCGGAGCAGTTGGCCCGCACCCAGGAATTGCGCGATCGGCTGAGCGAACTGCAGCGGACCATGGACACGTTGGCGCGGGCGGGCGAGTCGCGCGACGGCCAGGCGGGGACGGCGGAAGGCGGCCGCGCCGAATCGGTGGCGCGTCTGCAGCGCGATGCCGACAACCAGATGCGCGAAGCGCAGAAGCTGGCCGAAGGCGTGCAGCGCGTGAACCCTGGCATGCCGCGCGGCACCACGCCGGAGCAGTGGCAGCGCAGCGTGTCGGCGCCGGGCACCGACGCATTCAAGCAGGACTTCGCCAACTGGGCAACGCTCAAGAAGAGCCTGCTGATCGCGCTCGAGCGCACCGAGTCGCAGTTGTCGGAACAGCTGCGCGCGCGCGAGAACAAGGAGCGCTTGAACGCCGGCCGGCATGACGCGGTGTCCGATACCTATCGGGAGCTGGTCGATCGCTACTACCAATCGCTGGCCGCGCCGCGAAAGCCCAACCGGTAGGCAGGCCAGTCCGGTGAAACGGTCATGAGGTTCGCGGTTCTCCTCCCCTGGTGGAGCTACGCGCTGGTGTTCGGCACCGCGCTGGTGCTCGCCTGGCTGGCCTACGCGCGCGTGCCGGTCGCGCTGACCCGTGCCATGCGCCTGCTGCTGACCGGGTTGCGCGCACTCACGCTGATACTGCTCGTCGCCATTCTGCTGCGGCCAGTCGTGCTGGTGCCGCCGGCGGCCGCGCACAACAGCCTGCTGCCCGTGCTCGTGGACGTGTCCCGAAGCATGCGGCTGACCGACGGCGATGGGCCGTCGCGGCTCGATCGCGCCCGCGAGATTGTCCGCGACCTCGAGGCGCGCCTCTCGGGCGAATACCGCATCGAGGTCCTGACCTTTGGCGAAGCGCTCGCGCCTGGCCACGTCGATCACATGGCCGCCACCGCCAGGCGCAGCGATCTCAGCGGCGCGCTGGCCGACCTCGCCGATCGGCATCGCCGCGATCGGGTGGCCGGCGTGATTGTGCTGTCGGACGGTGGTGACACGGCGCCGCAGGAGCGAGACGCGTCCGCCCGTCTCGTGGACGCGCCGGTGCTCGCCGTGGGCATCGGCGGCACGGAGCCGTCGCGCGATCGCGAGGTCGGCAACCTTACTGCGGGAGAGCCCCTGCTGCCCGGCGCCTCGATCGACCTCAGCGTGTCGGCGACCAGCACCGGCTTCGGGAAAGATCCCGTGGAACTCCGCGTCAGCGCCAATGGCCGCCCTATCGAGGTGAGACGCGTGAACCCACCGGCCGACGGCGCGCCCCTCCACGAAGTGTTCACCGTGTCGCCGGCGACGGACGCGGCCACGGTCTACTCGGTCGAGATTCCGATGGCCGACGGCGAGCTGGCGGCTGAAAACAACGTGCGCAGCGTGCTGGTGCCCGCGCAAACCGGACGCCGCAGGATCCTCATCGTCGAAGGCGCCCCTGGCTACGAGCACACGTTTCTCAAGCGCGCCCTCGCCCAGGACCCGGGCCTCGACGTGGACGCAGTGGTGCGCAAGGGCCAGAACGACGATGGTCGCGATACGTTTTACGTGCAGGCCGCGGCCGGCCGGGTGGCGGCGCTGGCCAGTGGCTACCCGTCCAAGCGTTCCGAGCTGTTCGCCTACGACGCGGTGGTCTTCGGGAACATCGAGGCCGACTTCTTCACGCGCGACCAACTGGAGCTGACCGCGGCCTTCGTCGCCGAACGGGGCGGCGGACTGCTGGTGCTCGGCGCCCGGTCCTTCGATCGGCAGGGACTGTCTGGCACGCCGCTCGAAGAGGTGCTGCCAATCGACCTCGCCGATCGCCGGGCGAGCGTGGCGCTGGCTTCGAACACGATCGCGACGGCGCTGCCCAACACCGCGGCGTTGACGCCGGATGGCGCGCTGCATGCGGCGACGCGCCTGGCCGTGACGGAGGCGGACAGCCGGCAGCGGTGGGCGCAGCTGCCCGCGCTCGCGTCGGTGGCGCCGATCGGCGGTCCGCGGCCGGGCGCCCAGGTGCTGGTGGTCGCGATCAGCGCGGGTGGATCGCCGCAGCCGCTGATCGCCGCACAGCGCTACGGACAGGGCCGATCGATGGTGTTTGCCGGCGAGGCGTCGTGGCGCTGGCGCATGATGCGGCCGGCCACGGACCAGAGCTACGAAACCATCTGGCGGCAACTGGCCCGCTGGATCACGGCCGGCGCGGTGGCTCCGGTGTCGATAGCGCCGATGACGCCGACCGTGCCGGGCGTCGCCGAACGGATCGCGGTCATCGTCAGGAACGAGGATTTCACGCCGGTCGCCAACGCCGAAGTGTCGCTGGCCGTGACCGCGCCGAATGGCGAATCCCGGCTGCTGACCCCGGCGCTGCTGAGTCCGCAAGAAGGGCGCTACGCGGTGGCCGCCCGCTTCGACCAGCCGGGCGTGTATCGGCTTGATGCCACGGCGGCCCGCGCCGGTACCCGCCTCGGCACCGCCTCGCGGCAGGTCCTGGTGGGCGGCGCGGATCTCGAGATGGCGCAGCCGCGGTTGAACGAGGCGGTGTTGCGGCGGCTGGCCGCCGAAACCCGGGGCCGCTACCTGCCGGGCGCGGCGGCGGACCTGTTGCCGGCGCTGCTCCGCGAATCCCGCGTTGACGCCGGCACGCCGGAGCAGCGCGACCTCTGGCACAATGGCTGGAGCCTGCTGGCGGTCATTGGCTTGCTGGCCGCTGAATGGGGATTGCGCAGAAGAGCGGGGCTCGCGTGACGCAGATGATGCAGAGAAATACATCAGAGCCGCGGACTTGTCCGCCGAAGCGCGAAGCGCGACGGTGGATGACGCAGATGGCGCAGATCAAACACTGGGGCGTGCTCCTCGCCATGCTCGCGTCGCTGTCGCCCGCCGCGGCGGCCGCCGAAACACGTTGGGCGGTGATCGTCTCGGGCGCGTCCGGTGGTGAGAAGTACGCGGAGCAGATGAAGGAGTGGCGCGAGGGCCTGCGGTCGGCAATGGTCGACCGCTACGGCTTCAAGGCCGAGCACGTTCGCCTGCTGGTGGATGAAACCGCGGCCGCGGCGGAGAAGGGTTCAGCGGAGAACGTCCGCAAGGTGTTCGCCGACATCAAGAAGGGCGGGACCAGGGACGACTTCGTCCTTGTCGTCCTGCTCGGCCACGGCACCTACGACGGCGACGTCGCCAAGTTCAACCTGGTCGGCCCGGACCTCACGGCGAAGGACTGGACGGACCTGCTGGCCGGCGTCCAGGGCCGGCTGGCGGTGGTCAACACGACCGAGGCCAGCTTCCCGTTTCTCGAATCGCTCACGGCGAAGGGCCGCGTGGTGATCACCGCCACCGATTCGGCAGCGCAGAAATACGCGACGGTGTTCCCCGAGTACTTCGTCAAGGCGATGCGCGAAGCCTCGACCGACCTCGACAAGAACGGCCGCACCTCCATCTTCGAGGTGTTTGCCGCCGCCAGCGCCGCGGTGAAGCAGCACTACGAGCAGCGGGGACAGCTCGCGACCGAGCGGGCGGTGATCGACGACAACGGCGACGGCAAGGGCCGCGAGGCGAGCGCGGAAGGCCCGGACGGCGGCGTCGCGCGGACCGCCTACCTGGACGCCGACAATGCCGCCGAGAGCGCGACGCCGGAGATGGCGGCGTTGGTGAAGCGCCGCCGCACGCTCGAAGCGCAGGCCGAAGAGCACCAGCAGTTGAAGGGCGTGATGCCCGAGGCCGAGTGGAACGCGCAGTTCGAGAAACTGATGCTGGAGCTGGCGCAGGTGTCGGCTGAGATTCGCAAGAAATCCTGACGGACAAGGCGTATTACAGAAGTCCAGAAGATCAGAAGAAAGGCTTCCTTCTGATCTCTTGATCTCCTGTTCTGTCGTGCGTATCCCACCAATCGACGTCCATTCGCTCGCGGCGGCGCATGGGGCGCACCAGCGCGAGGCCGCAGGCGAAGCCCGCCACGTGGGCCCAGAACGCCACCCCGCCTGAGATTTGGTTCGCCTGGACGATGGTCAGCGAGCCGAGGCCGCTCAGGAGCTGCACCAGGAACCAGAATCCGAGAAAGAACCCGGCCGGCAGTTCGAACAGGATCGGTGGGAACGGGAAGAGCATCAGCACGCGCGAGTGCGGATAGAGCACGAGATACGCGCCCATCACGCCGGCAATCGCGCCGCTGGCGCCAATCATCGGCACGTTCGAGTCCGGGTAGAGCAGGGTTTGCGCGAGCGCCGCCACCAACCCGCAGAACAAATAGAACACGGCGTAGCGGCCGTGCCCCAGCCGGTCTTCGACGTTGTCGCCGAAAATCCACAGGAACAGCAGGTTGCCCGCGAGATGGACGACGCCGGCATGCACGAACATCGACGTCAATGCGTCGACGATCGAGAAGTGCGCCGGCACCAGCGCGAACGTGCCGACGAAGGCCGCGGCGGTCCGTTCCGGCAGCGCCGACTGGAACAGGAAGATGACGAGGTTGACGACGATCAACCCGATCGTGACGCCAGGCGTGGTGCGGGACGGAATGACGTCGCGAAGCGGAATCATGGCAAGGGGCCTTCGGCTAGAATAGCGAATAACGATGAAATGTCGCTCGTGCGGAGCGGAAATCGCGGCCAACGCGCTGATCTGCTACAAGTGCGGCGCCGCCACCGCGGAGCCGCGAATCATCCCACCCGCGTCGCGTCCGCGGCGCTCGCGGCTGCCGTGGTTGGGCCTCGCGCTGCTGGGTCTGGCCCTGGCCGCGGTCGTCCGCGAGGTCGCTTGCGGAAGCCTGTTATGATGAGGCGTTCGGGCCCCCGTGGCGGCGCCCGCTCGTCCCTATGGCAAATGCGCGGCTCGAAGTAAACGACGGCCTCGGCCAACGGATCGTCCCGATCACGAAGGCCCAGCTGCTGATCGGCCGGCGCACGGAAAGCGATCTCCGCCTGGTGGGCAGCGACGTCTCCCGCGAACACGCGGAGATCGTCGAAGTGGATGGCACGTGGGTGCTGCGCGACAAGGGCTCGCGCTACGGTACGTTCGTCAACGGCGAGTCGGTCACCGAGCACACCCTCGCGCATGGTGACAAGGTCCAGTTCGGCCGCGCCAGTGGCGCCGACGTCGTGTTCCTGACCGGCGACGCGCCCGCGCACACCGATCGCTCGCACGCCAGCGCCGTCAACGACCTGCGGCAACTCGCCGCGCTGCTCGAAGGCCTGCGCGCCCTCGGCTCGGGCCGCGTGCTCGACGAGGTGCTCGCCCTGGTGCTCGATGCCGCCATCGACGTGGCCGGCGCCGAACGCGGTTTCATCATGCTGGCGGCCACCGGCCAGCCCCTCGAGATGAAGCTGGCGCGGGCCAAGGGCCGCATCACCCTGCCGGCGACCGGATTCAACACCAGCCGCAAGATTCCCGAAGAGGTGTTCGCCACCGGCGAACTCAAGATCGTCGCCGACCTCCTGGATGGCGACCTCGCCAACGTGCACATGGGCACCGTCGCGCTCGGCATCCGCCACGTCGCCTGCATTCCGCTCCGCATGGTCCGCTACCTGGACCGCGCCGACATGGCCAGCGAGACCAAGAACATCGGCGTGCTTTATCTCGACAGCCGCGAGAAGGGCAGCCTGCTGGCGCCGCACACCCGCACCGCGCTCGACACCCTGGCCACCGAGGCCGGCGTCGCCATTGAGAACGCGCGGCTCTACCGCGAGACCCTCGAGAAAGCCCGCCTCGAGCACGAGCTGAAGATCGCCGCGGAAATCCAGCGCGCGCTGCTGCCGGAGGGCACGCACGCCGGCTCGTTCTTCGAGGCCGCCGGCACCTCGCTCCAGGCCCGCTCGATTGGCGGCGACTTCTTCGACCTCATCGACACGCCCGACGGCATGTTCGGCTTCCTGGTCGGCGACGTCGCTGGCAAGGGGCCGGCCGCGGCCCTGCTCACCTCCAAGATCATGGGGATTTTCTCCGCGTTCGCGTCGATGGGCGACGACCCGGCGCAGACCGTGGACGGCATCAACAAGGTGCTGACCCGCCGCCAGATCGACGCGCGTTACGCGACGCTGCTCTACGGCCAACTCGCCCCGACCGGCAAGCTGGTGTTCTGTAACGGCGGCCACAATCCACCGTTCGTTTACGGCGTCGATGGCCTGCGGCGCATCGAGGCCGGCGGCATGCCGGTCGGCCTGTTCGAGATGGCCCAGTACTCGGCCGATACGATCGACCTGAAGCCCGGCGACACCATGGTCCTCTACAGCGACGGCGTCACCGAGGCGCACAACGTCGCCGGCGAGGAGTTCGGCGAGCAGCGCATGGCCGAGGTGCTCGAGCGCCACCACCAGGAACCCGCCACCGTCGTCCTCGACAAGCTGATGGAAGCCGTCCGCGTGTTCGCGCATGGCGCCGAGCAATACGACGACGTGACGGCGGTCATCGTGAAGTACACCGGCGCGTGATGACACAACGGACACGCCTGGCGGTCGGGTTGTGGGCCGTGCTCGCCATCGTGGTCTTCAACGTCACCTTCGACTGGCAGACGCGCGCGGCGGGCCATGCGTTTGCCAGCAGCCAGGTCCTCCGGCACGCCGGCGGCCTGCCCGTGACGACCATCAACGACGGCTTCCGGCCCATGGTCCGGTCGGCCGCGCGCCGGTCGGGCGTGTGGCTGGGTCTCATCCTCGGCACCGGCATCGTCGCGACCGCCGTGGCCTCACGAGCGTCCAAGAAGTAGATGTTGGGTTCCCTGATTTACGACTGGAACAAGATCGGCGCGCCGGCGGTGCCCAAGCGCGTGATGCTGGACGACGAGACGCTGCGCGACGGCCTGCAGTCGCCGTCGGTGAAGACGCCGACCATCGGCGAGAAGATCACCATCCTGCACCTGATCGACCAGCTCGGCATCGATACGGCCGACATCGGCCTGCCGGGCGCCGGCCCGCACGTGGCGCGGGACGTCGAGCGCCTGGCGCGCGAGATTGTCGGGGCGCGGCTGCAGGTGCGCGCCAACTGCGCGGCGCGAACGACGATCAGCGACATCCGGCCGATCGCGGAGATCACGCAGCGCACCGGCCTGCCGATCGAGGTCGGCGCGTTCATCGGGTCGTCGCCGATCCGCCAGTATACCGAGGGCTGGACGCTCGACTGGCTGCTCAAGAGCACTGAAGAGGCAATCAAGTTCGCCGTTGGCGAGGGCCTCGACGTTCTCTACGTCACCGAAGACACCACGCGCGCGGATCCGGAAACACTGAAGAAACTCTACGTGTGCGCGATTCGGGCCGGCGCCAAGCGCATTTGCCTGGCCGATACCGTGGGACATGCCACGCCGTGGGGCGCCACCGCCGTGGTCAAGTTTGCCGCGCAGGTGATCAAGGACGAAGGCGCCGAGGTCGGCATCGACTGGCACGGCCACCGCGACCGCGACCTGGCGATCATCAACAGCATTGCCGCGCTCGAGGCCGGCGCCTCGCGCGTGCACGCCGCCGCCCTGGGCATTGGCGAGCGCGTCGGCAACACGCCCATGGACCTGCTGCTGGTCAACCTCGTGCTGATGGGTTTCCTGCAGCGCGACCTGACGCCGCTCATGCCGTACTGCGCAGCGGTGTCGGCGGCCTGCGGCGTCCCCATTCCCGACAACTATCCGGTGGTGGGCAAGGACGCGTTCCGCACGGCCACCGGGGTGCACGCCGCGGCCGTGGTCAAGGCGTGGCGCAAGGGCGATCGCGAATTGATGGACGCGGTCTACTCGGCAATCCCCGCCAGCCTGGTCGGCCGGCACCAGGAGATCGAGGTCGGCCCGATGTCAGGGAAGTCGAACGTGTTGTTCTGGCTGGAGCAGCACGGCATCGTGGCCAGCGACCCGGTGGTCGATCGGGTCTTCGCGAGGGCCAAGGAGTCGACCACAGTGCTGACCGA
>CAYHCX010000005.1:0-1651 GCA_964355095.1 uncultured Acidobacterium sp. | reverse complement strand
TTCAGGAGGCGCGCTTCGATCTCGGGCAGCGCCGCGACCACCACCTCACCGACAATTTGCAGGCTGCGCGCGGACACCGCGTCGAGCGTGTCTTGCGCGGTGTGCCACGCCGGGTAATCGAGATCGATGAGGTCGAGCGACGGCACGCCGGCCTTCAGGAAGTGCAGGTGGTCGTCTTCCACCGCCATGGCCTCGCTGATGAAGCTGGCGTGGTGGCCGAGCCGCCGCGCCATACCCCACACGATGTCGGTCAGCCACGGCGTCGAGTTGGTCTCGCGGCGGATGTTCAACTGGCGGTCGCCGATCATGTCGAGCAGGATCATCGCCCGCAGCGGCTTCAGCGTGCCGGTCTTGCGCGCCACCTCCACGTAGTGGCGGCTGCCGTAGGTGTTGTCGGGGTCACGCCACTCGCCGGTGGCCTCCTCGCCGTCGAGGAACAGCAGCTCGATGGTGAAGGGGAGCTGCGGCCGGGCCTTGAGCACGCGCGCGAGCTCGAGCAGGGCCGCGGTGCTGGAGGCGCCGTCGCTGGCGCCCACGAACCGGAATTCCCTGAACAGCTTGGTGTCGAAGTGGCTGGCCAGCACGATGCGCTCGGCGCGCCGGCCGGGAATGGTCGCGATCAGGTTGACCATCTTGATCGGGCCAATCGGCGTGGTCGCGGTCCACGCCTGCTCGACGGCCTTGATGCCGATGGCGGCGAGCGTCCTGGTGATGTATTCGCGGTTCTTGAGGTTGCCGGCCGAGCCGGACGGCCGCGGGCCGATCGCCACCTGCTGGCGCAGGTGTTCCCACGCCTTGGAGCTGTCGAATGCCGCCGGCGCTTGCGCCGAGACCGTCAGCGACAGCAGCACGCCGCCAATTGCCAATTGCACCAATCGAGTCACGAATTCACCCATTCGACAGTCGCCAGACAATCAGCCAATCGGCAATCGGTCGTTCGGCAATGCGCCTATCGGTTCGCCATCGGGATGTACTCCCGCGTCGTGGCGCCCTCGTAGAGCTGCTTGGGGCGCGCGATCTTCGTTTCCGGGTCGAGCAGCATCTCTTCCCACTGCGCGACCCAGCCCACCGTGCGGGCAATCGCGAACAGCACCGCGAACATCTCCACCGGGAAGCCCATCGCCTGGTAGATGAGGCCGGAGTAGAAGTCGACATTCGGGTAGAGCTTGCGGCTGACGAAGTAGTCGTCTTCGAGGGCAATCCGCTCCAGCTCGAGCGCGATGTCGAGCAGCGGGTTCTTGCCGGTGACCTCGAACACTTCGTACGCCGTTCGCTTGATGATCTTGGCGCGGGGGTCGTACGACTTGTAGACGCGGTGACCGAAGCCCATCAGGCGGCCTTCGCCGGCCTTGACCTTCTTGATGAAGGCGGGGATGTGGTCGATCGAGCCGATCTCCTTCAGCATGCGCAGCACGGCTTCGTTGGCGCCGCCGTGCAGCGGGCCGTAGAGGGCGGCGGCCGCCCCGGCCAGGGCCGAGAACGGATCCACGTTGGAGCTGCCGATGGCGCGCATGGCGCTGGTCGAACAGTTCTGCTCGTGATCGGCGTGCAGGATGAACAGCACGTCGAGCGCGCGCTCGAGCGCCGCGTTCGGCGTGTACTTCACCTCGGTCATCTTGAACAGCATGTTCAGGAAGTTGCCGGTGAAGCT
>CAYHCX010000004.1:48317-82965 GCA_964355095.1 uncultured Acidobacterium sp. | reverse complement strand
GCTCGAACGCCCGCAGCACGCTGGCGTTCCCCTCGCGCTCGACGGCATAGAGCAGTCGGGTGCCATCCGGGGCCGTCGCGCCACGAACGACCTCTTCGGCCGTACCAACGAGAGGTGGATTCGACCATAACGTGGTGCCCGCTGCGGACAGGGTCGTGACTATGGTGACATCGCTCGTCGCGCTCAGCCCGTGCCACGTGGCCGTGATTGTCGCTTCGCCCGCGGCCACACCGGTCAGCTCGACGCCGTTGGTGGTCGACAGCGTGGCAGCGGTCTCGTTGTCGATCGTCCACACCGCGTCGGCCGGCACGCGACCCAGGTTGTCGGTCGCGCGAAAACGCCGCGTCTCGCCGACACCGAGCGTGACGTGCTGCGGCGTGATACGTAACGCGGTGGGCTCTACGCCGACGTTATCGCTGGTGGTGAGATTCAGGCTGACGACCTGCGTGTTTCCGGCGAGGTCAATCGCGACAATACCCACGACCGACGTGCCACTCGGCACGCTCGCGGTGCAACTGAACGCGCCATCGGCCACCGTTGCGGCGGCGCCATCGCACGTGACGACGGCGGTCGAGACCATTTCAAGGACGGTACCGCTAACCGTCAGGGAGCCCGATGGCACGAGTGCACCAGGGCCTGGCGACGACACCGTCACATATGGCGCGGTGCGATCGATGCGCACCGTCACCGTCACGCTGCCGGACTGCGAGAGATCATTCGCCATCTGGCGCGTGACCTCGAACACGCCGTCAGTCGACATCTCTTCCGCATCCGGGCACACGATCGTGCCGGCCCCGGCGCACACAAAGGAAACCACGACCGGCGTGTTATTCCAGCCGGCGGCGTTGGGCGGTGGTGAGACGACCGCGGCGATCGCGAGCTCGCTGCCACCGGCCTGGCTGATCGGCACGGCGGTATCGGCCACCGTGAGGGTGGCCGTGCGAGCCGCGCCGGTCTCGTTCAGTGCCACCGTGAACGGCAGCGACGCGGAGCCGATGCCCTGGCCCAGACGGCTGGCCACATGATGCGCAACCTGCGCCGGACTCAGAGCATAGGGATAGATGGCGACTTCATCGACCTGGCCATCAAAAGCACCCGCCCCCTCTGCGCCCGCGCCGATGATGACCGATTCCGCGGTCGGCGAGAGCAGGCCCGCCGTGGTCCCCGTCTGATTCTCCACGCCGTTGACCAGCGTGCGCCACGTCGTGCCATCGAACGTGAACGCCAGGTGGACCCACCCGGCGCCAACCACCGCCGTCGTCGCCGTCGTCTCGTGGCGCATGCCGTCGACGGTCCACGCAAAGGTCGGTGCCGTGGCGCCGGCGCCAACCGACAGCGAGAACATCTCATTCGTCGTGCCTTTGCCCAACACGCGCCGTGCATTCGTGGACGCACCGGCGCTGATCCAGGCCTCCCAGGAGAGATGCGGCAGCGCGAATACGGCGCTGTCGGCAACTTCGACGCGGCCGCCGGATCCGTCGAACTGAACGGAGGTCGATCCATCCTGCAGCGCACCTGGCGTCGAGAGCGTGACGGTTCCGGCGATGACGCCGTGGTGCGCGCTCAGCGAGCTGTCGGCAATGGCGGTGCCTGATGATTCATTGAGGCGCCAATAGCCGATTGGTTGATCGCCGAGAACGGTGCTCGAGTATGGGCTGACCGAGGAGCCCAGCGCGACCCAGCTCTCCGGAGACGCAGCATTCCAGACACAGGAGGGATCGCTCGCGGTGACTGCGAGCGTGCCGCTTTCGCCCGCGGCCGCGGCGGCGATGCCCCCGGGCGACACCACGAATGAGCACGTCGAGACACCTTGCTGAATGATCGCGATGTACTGGTCCTCGACCGTCAGGAACGCGACCCGGCCGGCGCCACTGCTGTTGGGCTGAACGGTATAAGCGAGCGACCCCGAACCTGTCCCGGTTGGCGGATTCAGCGAGACCCATGCCGAATCGACCGATGCCGACCAGGCGCACGCCGGCTGGTTGGCTGTGACGCCGATCAGGCCGCCGTGCGCGGCTGCGCTGAGTTCCAGCGCACCGGGAGTCACACCATAGGAGCACGACGTATCGTTGCGCTCGTAAGCGGCCGCGGCAATGTCGCTCGGGAGGATGCCGGTGAGCCAGGCGCGCGCCTTCAGTGTGAAGTTGCCGACCGGCACGCTGCCACCGGTTGCAATTACGCGATCGGCTTCGGTGGGATCCTGTCCATTGGTCGTGTACCGCACGGTCGCACCCGGGGTGCTCACGGTGATGGTGATCGATTGACTCGGCGCGTAAGGTCCAGCACCGGGGCTGAACACCGGCGTGGCCGTCTTGACCGTGTAGGCCGCAGTCGCGATCCCGCTCGTCGTCCAATCCGGGTGATACGCTCGCGCCCTCACCGTGACGCCGGTGGTCAGACTGACGGGCCCCGAGTAGATCGGCGACGACGTGTCCGGCGCTGACCCGTCGCTGGTGAAGCGAATAGCCGCCCCTGCGATCGAGGACATGGTCAGCAACTGTCCGTGCACGTATGTCCCCGGTGTGAGCGAGAACACCGGCACGGCCAGCGTGCCGTAATTGAATTGATAGAGGCCCGAATAGATCGGACTGGCCGTCCAGCCGTTGCGCACCGCAATGGCCTTCAGCTCCGTCCGTGTGCTGATCGGAATTGGCGCCGAGTACACCGACGAGGACGTGGTCGGTGGAGTGCCGTCAACGGTGAAATAGATGGTCGAGCTGGGAGTGGTGGTCGAGAGCGAGACGCTTCGCGCGCTCGTGTAGGTCGATGCGACTGGAGTTGCGACCGGCTGCGCGGGTTGCAGCACGTAGCCGGCCGTGATCACGCGACTCGGAGGACTAGAGGCGCTGAACGCGCGCGCCTTGACAGTGGCCGTATTGGCGATGACAAACGGTGTGGTGAAGAGCGTAGCCGACGGGGTCGGATCCTCTCCGTCAATCGTGTATCGAATTTCAGCACCCGGCGTATCCGACAGGATCGTGACCGAAGTGGGCGCCCCGTAGGTCGCTCCGACCGGCTGGTAGCGGGGCGCGTTCGTCAACCACGTGAAGTCCGGTCCGGAAACCACGCGAGGGGTCAGGGCCTCCTCGGTTGTCCCGTCTCCCAGTTGGGCGTTACTCGCATCACCCCAGGCGTAGAGGACGCCCGTGGCGTCCAACGCCATTGCGAACGTGTTGCCGGCGGCGATGGCGACGATGTTCGAGAGCCCGGTGACGGTCACGGGTGTGGACTGGTGAACTCGTGTGCCAATGCCCAACTGGCCCACGCTGTTGGCGCCAACCGCCAGTACCGTGCCGTCGCTCTTCAAGAGCAGGGAGAAGTCGGTGCCCGCCGCGATCGCGGTAATGCCGGTGGCGTTCAGCATCGCCGTCGGCGAGTAACCATCGTCCGTTGAACCATTACCCAGGGCGCCGATGGCGTTGCGGCCCCACGCCACGACCGACCCGTCGCCCAGTAGCGCCAGCGCGTGACTGTCACCGGCGTCAATCGCGATCGCCGTCGAGACTCCCCAGACTGCGACCGGCTCGCTGCTGGAGTACCCCATGCCATCGCCCAGTCGGCCGTCGTCGGCGAGGCCTGCGCTCCACACCGAACCGTCGGCCTTCAAGGCGAGACTGAAGAACCCACCGGCACTAATCGCGGTCACGCCCGAAAGCGCGGTCACCGCCGTTGGTGAGGTCGCGTTCGTCGTCGTGCCGAGCCCGAGCTGGCCGTTCGTATTTCGGCCCCAGGCGGCGACCGTACCATCGCTCTTGAGCGCAAGGGAGTGCCGATTGCCGGCCGCGACCTGGATCACATCCGTCAACCCCGGCACGTTGATGGGCGCATTCCGCTGTGTCGTGGTGCCATCACCCAGCCGATAGTCAGCGTTGGAGCCCATGGCCGCGACCGTGCCCGAGTTCTTCAGGAGCAGGGTGTGATTGTCGCCAGCCGCCGCGCCGACGACGCCCGGCACCGCCGCCAGCAGCACCGGCAAGCGGCGGAAGGCGAACGCTGATCCGCTGCCGAGTTGCCCGGTCGCATTGGCACCCCAGTTCCAGAGGGCGCCATCGAGGCGGGCCACGTTCATGAACCCACCGCCAGCGGCCAGCGTGCCGAAGTTCCTGGTGTAGAGCGCGGTCCGCACATCCGATGTGGACCAGCCTGCCTTGAAGCCGGCGGCCCTCACGATCGTGGTCGCGGGCACGGTGATCGCCCCCGAGTAGACAATCGATGTCTCCGTCGGGTCCGTGCCGTCCGTTGTGTAGCGCAGCGTGGCTCCAGGCGTCGCCGTGGTCAGCGTCACGCTCGTGGCGGTCGTGAAGGTGCCGCCTGACGGCGACACGGCCGGGGTCGCGACCTTCAACGTGTAGGCGGCGACCGCGGTGACGCTTGCCGCCGCTCCCGTCTTCCACGCCCTGGCCTTCAAGACCTGCGACTCGTTCACCGTGATCTGCGCCCCGGAAGCGAGAATGGGGTCGGTCTCGGCCGGCTCATCACCGTTCTGCGTGTAGTGAATGGTGCTATCAGCGGTCGCGATGGTGACGACCACCGTCTGCTCGGTGTCGTACGTGCCCGGGGCAATACTGAACACCGGCGTGGCCACGCGCCACGCGAAGCTGTCGCCGCTGATCGCATCAGGGACGGTGCGGTTGTTCACTGTACCGTCGCCGAGTTGATAGTAGGCATTCTTGCCCCAACTGAACACCGTCCCGGCGGCCGTGATGCCGATGCTGTGGTGATGACCGGCGCCAATGGCGGCCAGCGTGCCGACCGATGAGATCATGACCGGCGTCGTCCTGTTCGTGGTGCTGCCGTCGCCAATCTGGCCGTCGCCGTTCAGTCCCCACGCCCACAGGTTCCCGTCGGCGTCCAGCGCCAGCGTGTGGTGGGCGCCGGCGGCGATCCTCGTGATGGTCGTTTGAGTTGCGACCGCACCTGGTTCGAACCGCTGCCAGGTGGTGCCATCGCCGAGCTGTCCAAAGACGCCGTCTCCCGTCGCGACCAGCGTGCCGCTGCGCAGCATGACGACCGAATGCCCGGCACCAGCGGCCGCGGCGACGGCGTCCCAGATACCGTACATCTGCACGGGGGACGAAGTGGACGGGCTGTCGTAGGTGCCGAGTTGCCCGCTGGTATTCAAGCCGGTGGCGTTCACAGTTCCGTCGGTCATGACAAAGAGCGTGTGATTGAAACCGGCGGCGATCGCCCTTGCGCCCGACAGCGCCGGGACGGGCACCAGTGAGCCAGTGGTCGTGCCGATTCCCAGCTGGCCGCTGTCGTTCAGCCCCCAGGTGTAGACGTTGCCGTCGGCATCGAGCGCGACCGAATGGGATTCGCCGGCGGCGATCGCGACGATCGACGTCAGCGACACTGGCGCGGGCGTCTGGCGATCGGTCGTGGAATTGTCGCCAATCTGTCCGTCGGCGTTCTTACCCCAGGCGTAGACCACGCCGCTGCCGGTCAGCGCCAGCGAATGATAGGCGCCGGCGGCGACCGCGACCACGTCACTCAATCCGCTGACCTGCACCGGCGTCGGCTGCGTGGTGGTGCCGTCGTTACCAAGCTGGCCGCGGCTATTGTCGCCAACCGCCCAGACGGATCCGTCCGACTTCACGATCAACGTGTGACCGACGCCACCGGCGGTCATCTGGCCAGGGATTGGGGGAGCCGTGACGATCGGAGCGCTGGTCGTGATTCGCTGGTAGCTGCCGTGCGCGAACAAACGCACCTCGTAGGTACCCGCCTCGGCCGGGAGCGTGAAGGAGAGCGTCGCACTGGCGAGGCCTTCCGCCGGGGGCGCGGACGAACCATTGAGGTACTGCCAGGCGAGGTAGGTGGAATCGCTCGAGTCAGCCGGCGCCAGTGCCACCCAGTCCGTCGCATTGGCCGGCCCGTCGGCGACAACTACGGTGAGGGCGGCACCAGGCTCCACGTACGCCGACGCGGGCGGAGCGACACCGTTAACGGTGATCAGTGCGACCGTCTCAGGAACGTCAATCGGCCCGCTGGTCGCAAGCAGGTTGTAGGTCCCATTCGCGAAGAAGCGCAGTTCGTAGGTTCCCGGCATCGTTGGCACACCGAAGTGAAGGGTGGCGGTGCTTACCCCCGAGGAGGGCAACTGCGCCGTGCCGTTCAAATAGCGCCATTCGAGGAGCGCCGAGTCGGATTCACCGAGCGAGTACAAGCCGACCCAGTCGCCGGCATTCGCGGGGCCGTCGGCCACGCTCACCACGGCCTGCGATCCGGGAGCGGCCGTCGTCCAATCGGGCGCCGCAACGCCGTTCACACTCAGCGCCGCCGCTGAAGCCGAAGCCACCATCGTGGTGCTGGTCGCCAGGCGAGTGTACGTGCCGGCGTTGAAGAAGCGGAACTCGTAACTGCCCGGTGCCACCGGCACGGCAAACGTCAGCGTTGCATCAGACACGCCGACCGCCGGAATCGATGCGGTGCCGTTCAAGTACTGCCACGCGATGATCGAGGAATCAGAAGCGCTGGCGGCGAAGAGGCCGACCCAGTCGCCGCGCTGCGCCGGGCCACCGGTGATCCCAACGCTCACGTGGGTGCCCGCACTCACCGGCAGCGCGGTCGGTGGGGCAGTGTCGTTGACGGTCACCGCGGCGGTTGACGCGGACACCGTAATCGGACGGCTCGCGAGTCGGCCATACGTCCCGTGCGCGAACAACCTGACCTCGTAACTGCCGGCCGTCGGGGGCGCCAGGAAGTGAACCGTGCCACTGGCTTGACCACTTGACGGTGGCACGGTCGTGCCACTGAGGTACCGCCAGTCCAGGAGTGTCGTATCCGGTGATCCGGCGGGCGCAAGGCCGACCCAATCGGTCGCATTCCCCGGCCCTCCGGCCAGCACGACACTCAGACTGCTACCCGCCCCTGCCGTCGCCTCAGCCGGCGCAGTGACACCATTGACGGTCAGCACGGCAGGCGATGGAGTGACCGACAGGGCAGTGCTGGTCGCGATGCGGGTCCAGCCGTTATTCGCGAACAGCCGCCACTCGTAGGTGCCCGCCGCCAACGGCGCGTGGACGCTCAGGTTGGCCGACGTCAGGCCCGACGAGGGCGGCGCCGTGGTGCCACTCAGGTAGCTCCAACTGAGATACCCGCTGTCCGGGGCGCCGGTCGGAAACAGGGCGACCCAGTCCGTGGCGTTGCCCGGTCCCCCGGAGACGGCCAGCGCGACGCTGGAGGCGGCGCCGACGGCCACTTCACTTGGCGGAGCCTCGCCATTCACGGTAATGGTTTGAGCCGGCGCGGCAACCGCGACCAGGAACAAGAGACAGATCGAGATCGCGAGACGTTGGCGGCTCATGACAACCATAGGTGTGGGAACAGTGTCATGAAACCAACGGAGCGCGTTCCACCGTCTCGAGTTAATAACCACCAGATTCGCAGGTTCTGTGCAAAACACACTTCGTCTTCGAAATCTGCTCCCACCGCTGGTCAACACCGTCATTCTCAAGCCATGATCCCGCGTTGGTTGGCGGGTCCTTATTCGTCGAAGGGCGTAACGGGTGCGTGCCGGGTGTGATGCCTCCCGACTTTGCCGTTCCGGATCTTGGCGCGGCCTTCTGGACGCCCTGGGATATGCGCGAGTCCTAATAACGGCCCACGCTTTCCCGACGGCCCGCCGCGCGAAGGCCGGTTCCTGAAAGTGGTCGGGCGCCTGAAGCCGGAGCTGTCGCGCGAGGCCGCGGCCGGCAGGATGGAGATTCTCGCGGCCCGCATCGCCGCCAGTCATCCAAAGACGAATTCAGATTGGACCGTTCGGCTCGTGCCGCTCAGCGAGGGACTAGACAGGAGATCAGGAGAACAGGAGACGCCAATACATTTCTTCTGATCTCCTGAACTCCTGTTTCGAACTCTTGAACTCCTGTGCGCATCAGGGCAACCTGTAGGCGATCAACTCGCCGGGTCTGATCGAGCTGCTCGCCGCGACGACGATGTAGTGCTTGCCGCCGAGCAGGTAGGTCATGGGGGAGCCGGTCTGCGCGCCGGGCATGGCGACGGCGCCGACCTCGGTCCCCGTCTTCTTGTCATAGGCGCGCAACATGGCGCCGCGCTGGCCGTCGGGCATGGCCACCGTGCCGCCCTCGCCGGCGATGAGCAGCGTCTTGGTGACCAGCGTCCCGATGCCGCCAGAACTGCCACCCGCGCCGCCGGGCCGCCCCGTGCGCGGAATGGTCAGTCCCTTGAGAGCCGGGTGGTTCTTGATGGCGTCCGGTGTCTCGCCGTGCGAACCCACACGCCGGCTTCGGGTCCGTTTGAACTGCGGGCGATGCCGCCGAGGTCATCGGCATCGACGGCAATGGCCGCCGGTTGCCTGGCGGCGATCGCCGTCATCGACGCCGCGAACGCCGCGGCGGCACCCACGGCCATCACGCCTGCACGCACCCTGTTCGTCTTCATGGCAACTCCCTTCGTGGGGCCTGGCACCGTTACATCGAATTCGTGTCAGTCCTTGCCGCCGTCGCAGAAACTGCGTCGTTTGGGATGTAACCGTGCCAGGCCCTGTTACACATGCGCCTGCAGCGGCTCGTGCATCCGCTTGCCGTAGGTGAGTGACATCAACACCACGTCGGATGTGACGGGCGCCCGGCGGAACGCGTCCACGCCGACGGCGTCCGCAATCGCGTTCAGCACCGCGCCGAAGCCGGCGCCGACCGGCGGCTCGCCCACGCCGCGCGCGCCGACGGGCGTCTCGGGATCGGCGAGGTTCAGCGCCTCGGTCCGCATGTGGGGAATGTCGAGGATCGTCATGGGCTTGTTGTAGTGGAACCGGCGCGCCAGCGACAAACCGTAGTGCGGGTCGTAAACCAGCTTCTGGTACATCGCGTGGGCGATCCCGAGGCAGCACCCGCCGTTCAGTTGCGCGGTCAGGCTGCGTGGGTTCACGACAGTGCCGACGTCGCCGACGCTGAGGAAGTCCACCAGCCGGACCACGCCGGTTTCGACATCCACTTCCACTTCGGCGAAACCGGCGACGAACGAATAGGTATCGCCGTCGCGTGGATACACGTCTTTCGCGACGCCCATCAGCCCGACGCCGACGTTGATGGCCGCCGCCCCCTTGGTGACCGCGTGAATGTCGTCCGGCAACTCGTGGCCGTCGTAGCGGCCGCCCAGTTCGATGGCCCGCCGCGCCGCCTGCGCATACGTGAGCCCACGCGCGGGATTGCCGGTGCGGAACACGCGCTCGTTGCCCAGCATGTAATCGTCTGGGGCGCCGCCCAGATCCTTCGCCGCGATCTCCTGCAGCTTCCGCCTGGCGTCCATCGCGCCGGCGTGATTGGCGCGCGTCATGGCGTGCGTGGTCTGGCTGCCCACCGACATGCACGTCCACGGCAAGCCCTTGCTGGTGTCGCCCCAGTGGACCTCGACCTTCTCCCACGGCATCTCGAGGACGTCGGCCGCCACGCGCGCGAGATCGATCACCGAGTGCGTGCCGAGATTGCCCACGCCCGACTGCACGTACAACTTGCCGTCGGGCCGAATGGTCATGAGGCCGTCGTAGCCGATCGAGCCGGCGCCGTGTGGGCCAATCGCCACGCCGACGCCGCGGACCTTCGATCCGTGGCGCCGGCCGGCTCGCGCCACGCGCGTGTTCCAGTCGAACAGCTCGACGCCGCGATCGAGCGCCTCTTTCACGAATGCGCTCGTAATGTGCCGGCGCCCGCCCTTCGCGTCGGCGGGGCCGTAGAGCGCCTTGCCCTCGGGCGAGTTCATGCGGCGGATCGCGACCTGGTCGAGGCCGAGTTGCTTCGCCGCCTTCGTGACCACGCCCTCGACGATGCCGTTGGCCTGCATCGGGCCGGGCGACCGCTGCTGCGTGCGCGGCGGCGTGTTGGTCACCACGTTCACGGCGCGCCACCGCATCGCCGCCGGTTGATAGATCAGCGACGCCGCGTTGCCGGCGGATCGGTGATCGCCCATCGGGCCGTATGGGCCGCTGTCCTGGATGATGAACAGGTCGAGGGCGAGAATGCGGCCGTCCTTGGCGAAGCCCACCTTGGCGCGGCCCGCCATGTTGGTCCGCGCCCGGCCGATGTAGCTCTCTTCCTCGCGGCTGATGCGCATCATCACCGGCGCGTTGGCCTTCTTCGACAGCAACGCCGGAATGGCCATCGACACCGCGCCGCCGCCCTTGCTGCCGAACCCGCCGCCGGTGTACTCGGACACCAGCACCAGGTCTTTCGCCTCGATGCCCACCCAGCGCGCCACCGCGTCCACCGTGCGCACCACGCTTTGGGTGGAGCAGTGGAGGTGCAGCTTGCCGTTCTGCCAGAACGCCATGGCGCTGCGCGTCTCGAGCGGGTGATGCCCGGTCGAGGGGACGATGAAGGTCTCGTCGAGGACGAGGTCGGCGCCCGTGAACGCGGCGTCGAGATCGCCGAACGCCCATTCCTCCATCGCCTTGCCCATCGGCATGCGGCCCTCGGCGGCGTCGGCGAACTCCGCCTCGGTCCATTTGAGCCGCTGAATCACCGGGCGAGGCGGCTGGCCGGGGGCCGGCGCGGCGGCGGCCCACACGTTGCCGTCGGTGCGCGCGTCGGGACCATCCGGACGAAGACTCTCAATGGGATCGGTCACGAAGGGCAGGGGTTCGACCTCGAGACGGACCAGGTCGATGGCATCGGCGGCGATCTCTTCACTGATCGCGGCCACGGCCAGGATCGGCTCGCCGGCGTAGAGCGGCTCATTGGTCAGGCAGTGCTCGGCAGTCCCGCCGAGCTTCGGCACATCGTCCGCGGTGATGATGGCGCGCACGCCCGGCAGGGCCAGGGCGCGGCGGGTGTCGATGCGCAGCACGCGCGAATGGGGGCGCTCGCTGAGCATCAGCTTGCAGAACAGCATGCCATCGGCGCGAAAGTCTTCGGCGTAGCGGGCGCGGCCGGTGACCTTGGCCACGATGTCGGGCGTGACGTAGTTGCTGCCGACGAGTCGCTCTGCCATGGCGCCTCCTGTAGCGTCCGGCTTCAGCCGGACCACATCCAATCCCTGCCAGCCAGACCGCACTAAGAATCGAACCCGAGCGGGCTGATTATACCGATGGCGGCGGCTGACTGCGGTCGATCCTGAATTCCGGCAATGGAGCGTTCTGCCACGTCATCTTGCGCAGGAGCGGCAGGTGTCGTCGTCGACAAATCGTCGCGCCACTCAATCCAGTTCCTGGCGCAGCTGCATAACAAAGATTTGCGGCCGTCGGCGGCTGGTGGAATGCTGAGCGTCGCCGCGGCTGACATCTAGCGTTCGGCAGGCAACTACTCGGGTTGCCTCACGTAAATACATCGTGCATACTTAGGTTGCCGGTATGGCCGAGTTGCGCTTTACATGGGATTCCGACAAGGCGAAGGTAAACACCAAGAAACACGGTGTCTCATTTGACGAGGCGCAGACCGTCTTCTCTGACGAGAAGGCGTTGTTGCTTGATGATCCGGACCATTCCGACACCGAAGATCGGTTCATTCTGCTGGGCCTGAGCGCGACGTTGCGGATCTTGGTGGTCGTGCATGCGTACCAGGACAAGGCTGGGCAAGTTCGGCTCATATCAGCCCGCAAGGCGACGCCGACCGAGCGGGCCGGCTACGACAAAGGGACTGCACGATGAGAAAAGAATACGACTTCAGCAAAGCGCGGCCAAACCCGTATGCTAAGCGATTGAAACGGGCGGTGACCATTCGTCTCGATCAGCCAACGATTGCATACTTCAAGCGATTGGCCGCTGAGGCAGGGATGGGCTACCAGACACTGATCAACTCGTATTTGCGCGACTGCGCGTCTTCTGGTCGTCGGCCGACGGTCCGTTGGGCGAGTCGCTCGAAGGGTGCTGCCTAACACGGACTGACCCGACAGCGCGAAGTGCACGCGCCGCGGGTCAGTCCTGTCCGTTAGCCAGGCAAGGCCAAGTGGATTGTCTACAGGCCGGAAGGTTGGAGCCCAGTTCGCTTCAAGAACGCGCCCGCACCTTGGCGACGGCTTCGGGCTGGTTGGCCAGGCACCGCCCCTGATTACCGTGGTAATATGCGGCATGGTCCTCGCCCAATCCAAGCTCACGGCCCAGGGGCAGATCTCGGTGCCGGCCGAAGTGCGCCGGCGCCTCGGCGTCGGCCCGGGCTCGGTGCTTGAATGGGACGCCGACGGCGATCAAATTGTCGTGCGGCGGCGAGGTCGCTATTCGTCCCAGGATGTTCACAAGGCGCTGTTTCCGAAGGGGCCGCCCACACGACGTTCCCTGGCCGAGCTGAAGGAAGGCATCCGCCAGCGCATGCGCACGCGTCATGCGCGCGATTGACACCAACGTCCTGGTCCGGATCGTCACCCGAGACGATCCGCGTCAGGCCGCGGCCGCTGACGCCTTCGTGGCCAAGGGCGCATGGGTTTCGGTGCTCGCACTCGCCGAGGCGTCCTGGGTGCTGACCTCGGTCTACGGGCTCGCCGCGGTCGAACTCGCGACGTCGATCCGGATGTTGCTGGATCACGAGCACCTCACGCTCCAGGACCCGGAAGTGGTTGAAGCCGCGTTGGAGACGTTCGGCGCCAAGCCGAGTGTCGGCTTCTCGGACGCCTTGGTGCTCGAACTCGCGCGGAGGGCAGGCCACCTTCCCTTGGGCACGTTCGATCGCAATCTAGGCCGTCTTGACGGCGCCCAGAAGCTGTAGTCTGCACATCTGGTCCTGATGCGCCCCCGCTTTTCCTTGCTGAACATCGTGGTCGCCGTGATCGGCGCGGCCCTGCTCGTCTTCACCATTCGCCGGGTGGGCTGGGCGGAGGTGGTCTCCGGCGTCACCAGCGTCGGGTGGTGGTTCATCCTGGTCGTCGTCCTCGGCGCGACCCGTATGGCCAGCCGGTCGAGGGCCTGGATGGCGTGTGCGAACGAACCTGGATCGGGAGGCGGGACCCTCTCATTCGGCGCGGCCTTTTCGGCGATGCTGGCGGCGGATGCGCTCGGCAACCTCACGCCGCTCGGCCTGCTGGCCAGCGAGCCCACCAAGATCATGATGACGCGGGCGCGGATCTCCACCGTCACCAGCGTGGCGTCGGTGACCATCGAGAACGCGTGCTACACCGCCTCAGTGGCGATGGTGCTGCTGGGGGGCACCTGGTTCTTCTTCCAGCGCGCGGCGGTGCCGCCGGCACTCGAGCAGCTTGCCGAGGTGATTGTCGTCGCCATTCTCGTGGCGGCGGTGGTCGGCCTGTGGGCGGCGCGGTCGCAGCCGGCGGTGCTGTCTCGCTTCGCGCCCTTGATCATGCGGCTGGCCGGGCGCGCATCGGTGCCGGCTGACGCCTTTCGTGAAGTCGAGGCGCGCATCTACGGCGTGTTGCGCTGGCCCGTCCTGCGGCTGGCGCACGTCGCGGTCTGGGAAGTCGCGTTCCACATCGCCGCGGTCGCCGAGGTCTGGCTGGTGTTGCGGCTGCTGCCGGCTGCGTCGGGCGCGACACTGGTTGACGCCTTTCTGCTGGAAAGCGCCGGACGGTTCGTCACCATCGCCTTCAAGTTCATCCCCTATCGACTGGGGATAGACGAAGCCGGGTCTGGGGCAGTGGCCCAGGCGATCGGCATTGGTCCCGCCGCCGGTGTCACGCTCGCGCTGGTGCGGCGCCTGCGCATCCTCGTGCTCAACGCGGCAGGGTTGGTTCGACTCGCGCGGCAGTGACCAACGCCCACGTGCGCTAACCACGGTAGGCCCCAACCGGGAGAACAAGTCGTCCTCGGTGTGCTCCGTGCCCTCCGTGGTTGCCGTATGTGGACCCGTTCAAGCTAGAATTGCAGAGGACGTCGCATTCCCTGGAGATTCCCATGAAACGGTTGAATTCGATCCTGGTGCTGAGCATCGCGGCCGGCGTGGCCCTGTCCGGCGCCCTCTACCTGTCACCGTCAACCGCCGCGCAGGGCGGCGGCACGGTGAACCCGAGCTTGTACAGCGGCATGCGCTGGCGCAGCGTCGGCCCCGCGCGCGGCGGACGCTCGATTGCCGTGGGCGGCAGCGAGGCGCGGCCGATGGAGTACTGGTTCGGCGCCACCGGCGGCGGCGCCTGGAAGACCACCGACGGCGGCAGCAACTGGACGCCGATGACCGACGGCAAGATCACCACCTCGTCGATTGGCTCCCTCGCCGTGTGCCAGTCGAACCCCGACGTGGTCTACATCGGCGGCGGCGAAACGGAGTTCCGCGGCAACATCATCCAGGGCGACGGTGTCTACAAGACCAGCGACGGCGGCGTGAAGTGGGACCACCTCACCGACCTGCGCGACTCGCAGGCCATCGCGCGCCTCCGGGTCCATCCGACCAACTGCGACATCGTCTACGCCGCGGTCCTCGGTCAGGTCTACAACGAGCATCCGCAGCGCGGCATCTTCAAGTCGGCCGACGGCGGCAAGACCTGGCGCCGCACGCTGTTCCGCGACGACAAGACCGGCGGCGTGGACCTGTCGATCGATCCCAGGAACCCCAATGTGATCTTCGCCTCGCTGTGGGAAGCGAATCGCTCGCCGTGGGGCATGTCGAGCGGCGGTCCCGGCAGCGGGCTGTTCAAGTCCACCGACGGCGGCGACACCTGGACCGAGATCACCAAGAACCCCGGCCTGCCCACCGGCCTCTGGGGCAAGGCCGGCGTGTCGGTGTCGCCGGTGGACGGCAGCCGCGTCTACGCCCTGGTGGAGAACGAGGCCGCCGGCGGCCTCTATGCCTCCGATGATGCCGGTGCCACGTGGAAGCTGATCAATGACAACCGGAACATCCGGCAGCGCGCGTTCTACTACACGCGCATTGTCGCCGACCCGAAAGACAAGGACACGCTCTACATCCTGAACGTGCAGTTCCACCGATCCACCGACGGCGGCAAGACGGCGAGCACCATCCGCGTGCCGCACGGCGACAACCACGACCTGTGGATTTCGTCCACTGACAACAAGCGCATGGTGCAGTCCAACGACGGCGGCGGCAACGTCACGGTGAATGGCGGGCAGACGTGGACCGACCAGGACCTGCCGACCGGCCAGTTCTACAACGTGTTCACCACCAAGCACACGCCCTATCACATCTGCGGGCCGCAGCAGGACAACAGCACGGCCTGCGTCGGCAGCCAGGCCACTCCCGGCGGCGGCGAGGGCAGCCTGCCCCCGATCTTCTACGCGGCGGGCGGCGGCGAGAGCGGCTACATCGCGCCCGACCCGAACGACCCCAACGTGTTTTACGCCGGCAGCTACGGTGGCTTCCTCAGCCGGTTGGATCGCGAAACGGGGCAGCAGCGCGCCGTCAACATCTATCCGAACAACCCGATGGGGTGGTCGGCGGTCGATATCAAGGAACGGTTCCAATGGACGTTTCCCATCGTCTTCTCGCCGGTGGATTCGAAGACGCTGTATGCCTCGTCGCAGTACCTGTGGCGCACCACGACCGGCGGCCAGAACTGGCAGAAGATCAGCCCCAACCTGGCGCGCTCAGATCCGAAGACGATGCAGGCGTCGGGCGGCCCGATCACCAAGGACCAGACCGGCGTGGAGACCTACGCCGTGGTGTTCACCGTCGCGCCGTCGCGCCAGGACATCAACACGATCTGGACCGGGTCCGACGATGGCTGGGTGCACGTGACACAGGATGGCGGGAAGACCTGGGACAAAGTCACGCCGCCGGACCTGCCGGACTTCACGCGCGTCAGCCTGATTGAAGCGTCGCCGCACCAGAATGGCGCCGCCTACCTGGCGGGCAACCGTTACCAGCTCGGCGACCGCAAGCCCTACGTCTACAAGACCACGGACTTCGGCAAGACCTGGCAGAAGATCGTCACCAACATTCCCGACACCGACTTCGCGCGCACCATCCGCGAAGATCCGAAGCGCCGGGGCCTGCTCTACCTCGGCACCGAACACGGCATCTACGTTTCGTTCAACGACGGCGCGGCGTGGCAGTCGCTGACGCTCAACCTGCCGGTGACCCCGGTGCACGGCATCGTCGTCGAGGAGCGCGACCTGGTGATCGGCACCCACGGTCGCGGCTTCTACGTGCTCGACAACATCGGCGTGCTGCGCCAGGCGACGCCGGAGCTGACCAACAACACGCTGCACCTGTTCGAACCGCTCAACCCGATGCGCGGCCGCGACCGCAACGTGACGTTCGACTACTACCTGAACAAGGAGGCGCCGGAGGTAAAGATCGAGTTCCTCGACGCGCAGGGCACGGTGCTGCGGACGTTCACCGGCACCGCAAAGGCCGAAGCCGCGCCCGCCGGCGGCGACGACAACCCGTTCGGCCCCGGCCCCGCGCGCGTGACCGCGGCGCAAGGCATCAACCGTTTCTCGTGGGACATGCGCTATGAAGGCGCCACCGTCTTCCCGGGGATGATCATGTGGGCGGCGCAGCCGCAACGCGGTCCGGCCGCCCCGACCGGGCGCTACGCCGTGCGCATCACCGCCAACGGCGAGACCAAGACACGCGAGTTCACCATCACGATCGATCCCCGGCTCCAGGCCGACGGCATCGCCGAGGCCGACCTGCTCGAGCAGTTCCGGTTGTCGCTGCGCGTGCGCGACAAGGTCAACGCCGCCAACCAGGCGGTGATCGACATCCGCAACATCCGCGAGCAGGTGAACCAGCGGCTGCAGAAGGTGCCGGCGCGCAAGAAGGTCGAGATCCAGAAGCTGGCCGACGGCCTGCTGCAACCGCTCGCCGTGGTGGAGGAAGAGGCCTACCAGGTGAAGAACCGCAGCGGGCAGGATCCGCTGAACTACCCGATCAGGTTGAACAACAAGATCGCGGCGCTGGCCGGCGTGATCGAGAGCGCCGACAACAAGCCGACGGATCAGAGCGTGGAAGTGTTCAACGAACTGTCGGCGCAACTCGATGCCCAGCTGGAGAAGATGCGCCAGACGCTCAAGACCGAGCTGCCGCGCCTGAACGCGGCGCTCAAGCGCGAGAAGATCGACGCGGTCGATCCGGCGGCGAAGCCGGTGACGCCGGCGCCGACCGCGAAGCCGCAATAGGTCGATGTTGGCTTGGGGCTTGGGACTTGGGGCTTGCGCGAATCTCAAGCCTCAAGCCCCAGGTCTCAAGCCTATTGTTTCAGGTGGAACGGCACCGAGGTCGTGACGACGCGCGGGCGGAAGAGCAGGGCGGCCTTGAGCGCGAAGGCGCTCTGGTTGTGCAGCAGGTGGTGCCACCAGTGCTTGACCACGAATTCCGGCAGCACCACGGTGATGTAGTCTTCCGGGTTCTCGCGCTCCAGGCGATCGATGTAATCCAGCAGCGGCTCGGTCATCGACCGATAGGGAGACTGCAGCACCACCAGCTTGACGTGCGATCCCCACTGCGGCCAGTCGCGCTTCATCGCCGCCATCGAGTCGGCGTTGACGTTGACGTAGACCGCGCGCACGTCGGTGGCCAGCGAACTGGCGTAGCGCAGGGCTTCGATCACCGCGCGATGCACGCCGCCGATCGGGACAATGACGATGTGGCCATGCGGCGTGGTGTCGACCGCGTGACCCGCCAGCGACAGCTGCGAAGCGACGTTGTCGTAGTGGCTGCGGGTCGCCCGGAAGACCATCGACAGGAACGGAATCAGGACCACGACAATCCACGCCCCGTCCAGGCCCTTGGTCACGGCGACCACGATCAACACGCAGAACGTGACAATCGCACCGACGCCGCTGATCGCGGCGCTGGTGCGCCAGCCGGGCTCGCGCAACCGCCGCGCCCGCAGGTACATGCCGGTCTGCGACAGTGTGAACGACAGAAACACGCCGATCATGTAAAGGGGAATGAGCGCGTGCGGGTCGCCGCCGAACACCACGCACAACCCCGCCGCCGCGACGCTCAGCGCGACGATGCCATTCGAGAACGCCAGCTTGTCGCCGAGGTTCATGAACTGCCGCGGCATGTAACGGTCCCGGGCCACGATCGACGCCAGCCGCGGGAAATCGGCAAAGGCGGTGTTCGCCGCCAGCACCAGGATGAGCATGGTGGCGCCCTGCACGATGTAGTACAGGACGTTGCGCCCGCCGAACACACCGCGCGCGATCTGCGAGACCACGGTCTCGGTTTCGCTGGGCACAATCTGGTAGACATGGGCGAGATAGCTGATGCCCGTGAACATGGTGACGGCGAGCACGGCCATCAGGGCGAGGGTGTGAGTGGCGGTCTTCGCCGACGGCGCCTTGAACGCCGGCACGCCGTCCGACACCGCCTCGACACCGGTCATCGCCGTGCAGCCGTTGGCAAACGCCGACAGCAGCACGAACAGGGTGATCGAGCCCATGCCGAGCGTGTGCAGCGGGTCCGCGGTCTCGACCGGGACGACGGTGCCGGTCATCGCCCGGAAGCCGCCGACCAGGATCAGCGCGAACATCACGCCGACGAACGCGTAGACCGGGACGCCGAACAGCTTGGTGGATTCACGGAGCCCGCGCAGGTTGCCGAGCATCAGGATGCCGATGAAGCCGAGGCTCAACATCACGCGGCTGACGTGCAACGACGGGATCGCCGAGGTGATTGCCGAGACGCCGGCGGCGATGCTGACCGCCACGGTCAGCGTGTAGTCGATCAGCAGCGCCGCGGCCGCCGCGAGGCCGAAGTTCGGCCCGAGGTTGTCGCGGGCCACGATGTAGGCGCCGCCGCCGCCCGGGTAAGCCTGGATGGTCTTGCGGTAGGAGAAGACGACAATCAGCAGCAGCGTCGCAATCAGCAGGCTGATCGGCTGGCCCAGGCTGAGCGCGGCGACGCCGCCGATCATCAGGACCCGCAGGACTTCTTCGGTCGCATAGGCCACCGACGACAGCGCGTCGGATGAGAGGACGGCGAGGCCGCCGAACAGGCCAAAGCGATGATGGTCGGCTTGATACGTCGCGATCGGGCGGCCGACGACCAGCCGCTTCAAAGGTCCAAACACTGTCACTCCACTCCGCCTGCGAGGTTAGCTGTCGGGCTCAGAGGTGGTGATCTCTGTCGCGCTGCACGGCAGGCGATTCGCCCCGGTTCCTGGGTCCCCCGCTCCACCGCCCGTGCGGTGGATTCGGCAAAGCTTGATGATGCGCCTCGCGCCCGACACAGTCAAGGAACAGGTCACGGCGGGGGCCGCTGAGCTAGAATGGTGAGATGCGCGTCGCCCGGAGGTTCCTGGTAAGCGGACACGTGCAGGGCGTCGGGTTCCGGTTGTTCGCCCAGGACGCCGCGCGCCGCGACGGCCTCAGCGGCCATGTGACCAACCACCCCGACGGCTCGGTCGAAGCCGTGGCGGAGGGGGAGGCCGAGTCCGTGGAGCGGTTCGAGCGGGCGTTGCGGCGCGGGCCGTCGCGCTCGCGCGTCGATCGCGTCCTGGTGGACGACGTTGCGCCCACGTCGCGCCACACGGGTTTTGAGATTCGATAACGGAGCCGGCGGCCCACGGGCACAGGCTGATGAGGACCATGGACCATCTGAAGGCGAAGATCCGACATGTGCCCGACTTTCCCAAGCCGGGCATCCTGTTCTACGACATCACCACGCTGCTCTCCGATGCGCAGGGGTTTCGCGACACCGTGGACGCGCTGGCCGCGCCCTACATGGGCGAAGACATCGACCAGGTGGTCGGCATCGAGAGCCGCGGCTTCATCCTCGGCGCCGCGGTGGCCATCACCCTCGGCTGCGGCTTCGTGCCGATCCGCAAGCCCGGCAAGCTGCCGGCGGCGACGCACCAGGAAAGCTACGCCCTCGAGTACGGCACCGATGCCCTCGAAATTCACCAGGACGCCCTCACCACCGGCCATCGCGTCCTGATCGTGGACGACGTGCTCGCCACCGGCGGCACGGCGCGCGCCGCCATCGACCTGGTCCGGAAGACCGGCGGCACGGTCATCGGGGCGGCATTCCTGATCGAACTGGACTTTCTTAATGGCCGCTCGAAATTGGCGGGAGAGCCGGTCTATTCTGTGTTGCGGTACTGACGGTCCGGCTGCCGCCGTCGCCGCCAAGCGGCTATGGCGGCCAAGAAAGCCGAACGCCACACTGCGCAGGCGCCTGTAGCTCAGTTGGATAGAGCACTGGTTTCCTAAACCGGGGGTCACAGGTTCAATTCCTGTCAGGCGCACCATCCGCCTCCGCATGGCGGGCGATAGAAATGCCATGCTACGGCGGGATTGGCGCCAACCACGCCGAAGCGCGAAACGCGAAGGCGGGTCAGGCGCACCAATTTCCAATTGGCGATCGACCGAATTAAGGATTTAGGGATTTAAGAAATGAAAACCACCGAACGGCATCACCTGAAGGACAACGAGCTGGCCATGGCGCTGACGCGCGCGCAGGGTTGGGTCGAACAGAACCAGAAGACCCTCCTGGCCATCGTCGCCGTTGTCGTGGTCGTCGGCGGCGGCATCGCCGGCTACGCCGCGTGGCAGCGCGGCATCGACACCAAGGCGCGGACGCTGCTCGCCGAGGCGATGGTGATCGACGAAGCGCGGGTGATGCCGCCGGGCCCACCGGCCGGGACCACCAACGACCCGACCGCAACGCCCGGACAGGCGCCGGGAACGTATCCCACGCAGCAGGCGAAGCTGGAAGCGGCGTTGCCGAAGTTCATTGCCGCCGCCGACGCGTATCCCAAAACCGACTCCGGCCTCACCGCGCGGTATCAGGCTGCCACCACGCTGGTGACGCTCGGGCGTTTCGACGCCGCCATCAAGCACTACGACCAGGTGATTGCGAGCGGCTCGGGCGTCATCCAGCGGATGTCGAAATTGGGCAAGGCCGAAGCGCAGCTGCGCGCCGGGCAGTTCGACCCGGCCATCGCCGCGCTGAAAGCCGAGTCGGAGCAGGCCAACACCACGCTGCCGCTCGACGCCGTGTTGATGGAGCTGGCCCGCGCCTACCGCCTGGCGGGCAAGACCGAAGACGCGAAGAAGACGCTGACCCAGGTCGTGGAAAAGCATGCGGAGTCGCCGCTGGCCGCCGAGGCCAAGGCCGAACTCGACAAGCTGAAAGGCTAGCCCGCCAGCCTGGCTCCACGCGCGGCGGCCGCGCGGCGGTGGTCAACGCTTCGTCACCTCCCGCAAGAACGTGAATTCCGCCGAGGGCGTCAGCTTGACGCCCTCGATTCCTGTACGGGACACGGCGACGTTGGTCTTGTTCCACAGGCTGATGTACGGCGCGTCTTCCGCGACCAGTCGTTGCGCCTCGCCGAACAGCCGCCGCCGATCCGCATCGGTGACCGCGGCGCCCGCCTCGTCGATCAGTCGATCGACCTCCGGATTCTCGTAGTAGCCGCGGTTGAACCCCGACGGCGGCATCTGCTTCGAGTGAAACACCCGGCGCAGCATGTCGGGGTCCGATACGCCGACCCATTGCAGCGTGAAGAGCTGGAAGTTCCCCTTCAGCACGTCGGCGTAGAGCGTGGCGAATTCGTATGACCTGACGTCGAGCTCGATGCCCGCCTGCTTCAGGTCCTGTTGGATCACCGCCGCCTGCAGGCGGATGAACTCGTTGGTTGACACCTTCAGCGTCAGGCGCAGGCGCGGCGCCGGCCCGTCGCCGTCGGGGTCCGGATAGCCGGCCGCATCGAGGAGCGCCGTGGCCCTGGCGACGTCGTGCGTGAACTGGAACACGTTGGGCTCGAACGCCCACGACACCGGCGGCAGGATGCCGACCGCCGGACTCGCCAGCCCGCGCCGCAGGTGATCGACGATGGCCTGGCGGTCGATGGCGTAGCCGATGGCGTGGCGCACGCGGCGATCGCGCAGCACTGGATCGCGCAGGTTGAAGCCGACGTAGGCGTAGTCGGTTCCCGGCGACTCGGCAATCGACATGCCCTTGTCTTCCGCCAGCTGGTGGACGACGTCCGGGGACAGGTCGTTGACGACGAGGTCCACCGTGCCCTTGCGCAGTTCGAGCGCCCGCATGATCTCGTCGGGCACCACCTTCAGCACGACACCGTCGTTGGCGGGCGCGCCGCGGAAGTAACCGGGGAACGCGGCCAGCTCCAGGCGATCGTCCACCGCGAACCGCACGAACCGGTAGGGCCCGGTGCCGACCGGATGGTCGCGCAACTCCGGCCCGGCGCCCTTTGGCACCACCGGCATCACCAGCTGAATCGGGAACGAGCCGAACGGTTCCTTGAGCGAGAAGCGCACCGCATACCGATCGAGTGCCGTCACCTTGTCGAGCACGCGATAGGCGCCCTTGCGCGGCGAGATGAACGCCGGGTCGATAAAGCAGCTGAAGGTGTCGACCACGTCGGCGGCGGTCAGTTCGTGGCCGTCGTGAAACATCACGCCTTCCCGGAGGAAGACGTCGTAGGTCAGCGGATCGCGCTGTTCGAAGCGGGACGCCAGCCCGCCGGTGACGCGCAGCTGCCCGTCGAGCGAGAGCAGGTTGTCGAAGAGCAGCTGGTGCGCGCGTTGCGAGGTTTCATCGGAGCCAACGCGCGGGTCGAGGCTGTTGGGGGAGCTGAGAACGGCGAGGGTGACGACCCCGGTCCGGGCGGGAACGCTGTGGCAGGCGGCGATCGCGCACCCCAGCACCCCAGCACCCCAGCACCGCAGCACCCTAGTCATCAAGGGACCGCTTGAGCTCCTGGAGAATCTGCAGCGCATCGATCGGCGTCGTCCGGTTGATGTCCACCTCGCGGAGGCGCTCGCGCAGCTTCTCGTCGGCGGGGGAAATGGCCTGGAACAACCCGAGTTGCTGCTGCGGCACCGCCGGCGTGCCGCTCAGCGACGGCTTGCCGCCGCGGGCCAGCTCGTCGTGCTCGAGCGAGCCGAGAATGTCGCGGGCCCGCGCAATCACCGTGGCCGGCAGGCCGGCGAGCCGCGCCACCTGAATGCCGTAGCTGCGGTCCGATCGTCCCGGCAGGATCTTGTGCAGGAAGATGATGTCGTCCTTCCACTCGCGCGCGGTGACGTGCGCGTTGACCACGCCGCCGAGCGCGTCGGCGAGGTCGGTCAGCTCGTGGTAGTGCGTGGCGAACAGCGTCTTCGGGCGCGCGCGCTGGTTGGTGGCGAGGTATTCCGCCACCGCCCAGGCAATGCTCAATCCGTCGAAGGTGGCGGTCCCGCGGCCAATCTCGTCGAGCACGACCAGGCTCTTCGAGGTGGCGCCGCTGAGGATGTGCGCGGTCTCCTGCATCTCCACCATGAACGTGGACTGGCCGCGCGCGATGTTGTCGGAGGCGCCGACGCGCGCGTAGAGGCGATCGATCAGCGACAGCTTGGCCTCGCGCGCCGGCACGAACGAGCCGGTCTGCGCCATCAGGCAGAGCAGGGCGACCTGCCGCAAATAGGTGGACTTGCCGCCCATGTTGGGGCCGGTGAGGATGACCAGTTGGTGGGTGGTCGCGTTCAGTTCGATGTCGTTGGGCACGAACGCGCCGGCGGCGAGGCGTTCCACCACCGGATGTCTCACGTCCACCGCCACCAGCTCGTCGCCGTCGTGGACGTGGGGCTTGGTGTAATTGCAGACGGTGGCGGTTTCGGCCAGGCCGGCCAGCACGTCGAGCCCGGCGACGGCGCGGGCGGTGTCGAGCACGCGCGGCGCCTCGGCCGCCACCTGCGTGCGCAGCGTCTCGAAGATCTCGAGCTCGCGCGCCACGATGCGCTCGTCGGCGCCCAGCACCTTCTCCTCGTATTCCTTGAGCGCCGGCGTGATGTAGCGCTCGCCGCCGGCGATGGTCTGCTTGCGGATGTAGTCGCTCGGCACGTTGTGCAGGTTCGACTTCGAGATCTCGATGTAGTACCCGAAGACGCGATTGAAACGGACCTTCAACGAAGTGATGCCGGTGCGCGTGCGCTCGCCCGCTTCCATCTCGGCGATCACCTGCTTGCCGGATCGGCTGATGGTGCGCAGCTCGTCGACAGCCTGGTCGAAGCCGTCGCGCACGAAGCCGCCGTCGCGGGCGAGCGCGGGCGGCTCGTCCATGATCGCGGCTTCCACCCATTGCCGCACGTCGGACAGGTCGTCGAGCTCGCTGGCCAGGCTGCGGATCAGCGGCGCCCGGCATTCCGTGATCATAAGCGCGAGGCGCGGCACGGCGGCCAGCGAGCGGCCGAGGGCGACCAGGTCGCGCGGGCTGGCGGTGGCGAGGGCAATCCGCGAGATCAGCCGCTCGAGGTCCTGGATCGATTTCAGCGTGTCGCGCAGCTTGCCGCGCTCGGTGGTCTTGGCGGCCAGTTCCTCCACGGCGTCCAGCCGATCGCGAATCGGCTCGAGCGCGGTCAGCGGGCGGAGCAGCCAGGCCCGCATCAGCCGGCCACCCATCGCCGTGACGGTGCGATCGATCTCGTCGAGCAGCGTGCCGGCACGGCCGCCCTCCATCGATTCCACCACCTCGAGGTGCTTGAGCGTGGTGGGGTCGATCAGCAGGCCGTCCGCCGCCTGCCGGAGGCGAATGGTGCGCACGTGGGCGAGGTCGGCCTTCTGGGTGTCGCGCAGGTACCGCACCAATGCGCCGGCGGCACACACGGCCGCCTGCCGCCGCTCGAGGCCAAAGCCTTCGAGGCCGCTGACGCGCAGCTGATCGAGCAGCGTCTGGCGGGCGGATTCCAGCTCGAAATGCCAGCCGTCGATCTCGGTGACCGGCACCGCCTGCCGCGCGATCTCCGGCAAGAGGGCGCGCACGTCGTGACCCGATGCCACCACGATCTCGCGCGGGCGCAACACGGCGACTTCGGCGCGCAGCGAGGCCAGGCCTTCGACGCCCGAGTACTCGGCGACGTCGAACTCGCCGGTGGAAAGGTCCACGAGCGCCACGCCGTACTCGGCGGACCGCCCGCCGGCGCCGGCTTGGTCCGACGAGGCCTTGGTGAAGTCGGCGGTCGCGACCACGGCCATCAGGAACGCCGGCTCGCGCGCGTCGAGATACGCCGCGTCGGTCAGGGTCCCGGGCGACACCACCCGCACCACGTCGCGCTTGACGAGGCCCTTGGCCTTCTTGGGGTCCTCGATCTGCTCGCAGATGGCGACGCTGTAGCCCTTCTTCACCAGGCGGGCGATATACCCATCCGCCGCGTGGTAGGGCAGGCCGCACATGGGCACGGGCGTGCCGGTCGAGTCTTTCGAGCGCGAGGTCAGCGTCAGATCGAGCGCCCGCGACGCCACCAGCGCGTCTTCGTAGAACATCTCGTAGAAGTCGCCCATCCGGAAAAAGACCAGGGCGTGGCGATACTGGCGCTTGGCCTCGAAATACTGGCGCATGGCCGGCGTCAGCTGCGCGCCCGACGGGCTCACCGAAGAGGCAGGGGATGGGGTTTGGGACACGGTGCGATTCGAAAAGGCGTGTGGTCGAGTATACGATGGCTGGGTTCCCGACCATGGTCATTCTCGCCCTCGACACCACGACTCGCGGCGGCAGTGTCGCCGTGATGCGCGACGATCAGCTCCTGGCCCTCGTGCCGGGGGATGCCGCGCGCTCGCACAGCGAGCGGCTGCCGGGCGAGATGGAGGCGGCGCTCGCGCTGGCCGGCCTGCAGCGACGCGACATCGGCCTGCTGGCGGTGGCCACCGGACCCGGGGCGTTCACCGGGCTGCGCATCGGCCTGGCGGCGATGCAAGGCCTGGCCATGACCCTTGGCCGGCCGGTGATTGGCGTCTCGGCCCTGGATGCGCTCGCCGCCGAGGCCGCCACGGACGGCATCAGCCTGGTGGCGCCCTGGATGGACGCCCAGCGCGGCGAGGTGTTCGCGACGCTGGTCGAGGTGCCGGCCGGGCGGACCCTGGCGCCGCCCCTCGCCGCCCACCCCACCAGCGTTCTCGAGGCGTGGCGCGCGCACATCGCGGGCAGGCCGGTGGTCTTCATCGGCGACGCCGTGGCGCGCGACGCCGCCCTGATCACCGCGGCCGGAGGCGGGCAGTGGACCTTGCGTACGCCGCCGGCCCTGGCGCCCGCCATCGCGCGCCTGGCCCTGGCGCGCGCGGCCCGGGGCGAGGGCGGCCTGCCGCATCAGCTGGCGCCCATCTACGTTCGCCGGCCTGACGTCGAGATTGAGCGCGAACGGCGGGAACACCCGTGATCGTGGAGCGGCTGTCGCGCGCCGCCGACCTCGACGGCGTGCTGGCAGTCGAGGACGCCTCGTTCAACAACCCGACGACCCGCGAGTGGTACGAGGCCGAGTTGAAGCGGCCCGAGGTCTGCCACATCTTCGTGCTCCGCACGCCGGACTGCCCGGTCGCGGCCTTCTGCGCCTTCTGGCGGGTGGCCGAGCAAATCCACATCAACAACCTGGCCGTCCTCCCGGAATTGCGCGGACAAGGGTTGGGCAGCCGCCTGCTGGCGGAGGTGATGGCCGAATCTGCCCGAATGGGCGCCGAAAGCGCCACCCTCGAGGTGCGGCGGTCGAATACGGCCGCGCTGCGCCTGTACGCCAAGGCCGGGTTTACCGAGGCCGGAGTGCGGCGAAACTACTACACGCAGCCGGTGGAAGACGCCCTGGTGCTGGTGCGGAACCCGTCGCGATGAATCTTGCCGCTTTAATTCGCAAAACCGTGGTGGTAGAGTCCGGATATAGGGGCGGCAAGCGTTCCCGCACCGACCCCGGAAGGGAGGCGGAGAGATGGCTGAGGACTTGAAGTACCGGCTCCTCGCGACCAACGAGGAGTTCCGCGAATTGGCCACCACGCACCACACGCTCGAGGGTCGCCTGCACGAACTCGAGGCCAAGCATTACCTGTCAGACGAAGAGCAAGTCGAAGAAGTCAGCCTCAAGAAGCGCAAACTCCACATCAAAGACCGGATGGAAACGATGTTGCGGGAGCACCGCAGCAGCAGCACGAGCGCGTCCCCCCTGCCAGCCTAGGGACCCCGCCGGGCGTCGTTTCCCGAGAGCGCCTGACCGAGGTGCTCGATATTTTCCGGGAAACCACGCCCGGCGTCTTATTATCAAGGGGATGTTTATCGATCGGGCCGGCCTGCCCTTTATTGGCGCGGCCGTGGTGCTGGCGGTTGGCGCCGGACTTTGGTTTGGGCGCGCGTGGTCAACTCCGTTCCTCATCCTCGCCGCGTTCTTCGTCTTCTTCTTTCGCGATCCCGACCGCGTGACGCCGGTTGGCGCCAACCTCGTGGTGTCGCCCGCCGACGCCCGCATCATGGTCGCCGGCGGCCCGGCCGGGCCGGGCGCACCGCCCGGGGAGTGGCAGACCATCAGCATGTTCCTGTCGCCCCTCGACGTGCATGTGAACCGCACGCCCGTTGACGGCACCGTGACCCGCGTGGAGTATCATCCGGGCCAGTTCCTGCCCGCCTACCGCAAGGAGGCGGGGCAGCTCAACGAGTGGACCGAAGTCTGGTTCGACCGCCCGGGCGGCCCGATTGTCGCCCGCCAGATCGTCGGCGTGCTGGCGCGCCGGATTGTGTGCCGGCTGCAGGTCGGCGAGCGCGTCGAACGGGGACAGCGGTTTGGGGTCATGAAGTTCGGATCGCGCATGGATCTGTTTCTGCCGCTTTCCGCGACGGTTCGCGTGAAGGTTGGCGACAAGGTCGTCGCCGGTGAGACAACGCTCGCAACGCTGGAGTCGTAAAGTGGAATCGCGGCACGGTTCGCCCCTGCGTCTGCACGCCTTCAACCGCAGCCACGACCGGCGCGGCATCCGGCGCGGTGTGTCGTTGCTGCCGAGCCTGTTCACGCTGGCCAACCTGTTTTGCGGCTGGGCCTGCGTCGTCCATGCCATGCGCGGCGAGTTCATCACCGCGGCGCCGTTCATCGGCGTGGCGATCGTGCTCGACATGCTCGACGGCCGCATTGCCCGCATGACCGGCGCCACCAGCGAGTTCGGCGTGCAGCTCGATTCGCTGGCCGACCTCATCTCGTTCGGCATGGCGCCGGCGGTGCTCGCGTTTCAGTGGGGGCTGCAGCCGCTCGGCCGCATGGGGTGGGCGGTCGGCTTCCTCTACCTGACCGCGGCGGCGCTGCGGCTGGCGCGGTTCAACATCCAGACCAACACCGACAAGCGCTACTTCATCGGCCTGCCCAGCCCGGCCGCGGCCGGGCTGGTGGCCGCCACGATCTTCTATTTCCCCGGGGCCCTGGCCGCGAAGCCCCAAGCCTGGCTCGGCCTGGTGATGCTGCTCGTGCCGGCGATCCTGATGGTGAGTTCGATCCGCTTCCAGAGCTTCAAGACCTTCGACCTCGGCATGCGCGGCGGTTACCGATTGCTGCTGCTGGTGGCCGCGGGCATCGCGCTGCTGGTCACCTATCCGCACGAGGTGCTGATCGTGCTGGCGTATTCCTATTTCATTTCGGGATTCGTCCGGACGCTGATGGGGAAGAGGCGGAGCGAGCCGGCCACCGAACAGGGCTCGCCGGATGCGGCCCGCCACGAAGACGCCAGTTAGGCCACCGATCCAAGTACAGCCACAGATTTGGCACAGATTAGACACAGATCAAAGAACAAGGAATCTGTGTTTCATCGCCGGCGGTGGTCTTGATGACCTGCTGTTCGGTCATCATGATTCCTCCGGAACGACCGTCAGGTTATGTCTTAGCTGATGCATCTGGGAATCGGCGTCTCCTGATCTGCGGCTGTTTTGATCCGCGGCCCGTCAGGCCAGCGGCAGCGTCATGGTCACGGTGGTCCCGCGGCCTCGCTCCGACGCCACCTGAATCGACCCGCCGTTCGCCTCGGTGTTCCGCTTCGCGATCGTCATCCCCAGCCCGGTCCCAATCGCCTTCGTCGAAAAATACGGCTCGAAGATCTTGGCCATCGCCTCGGCATCCATGCCGATGCCGGTGTCGGTCACGCGCAGTTGCACCATGCGTCCCGGCGCCAGCGCGGCATCGATGGTCAGCGTGCCGCCGCCCGGCATCGCGTGCAGCGCATTCTCGAGCACGTTGGTCAGCGCCCGGCCCACCAGCATCCGGTCGACGCGGAGCAGGGGCAGGCCGGCTGGCACGTGCGTGTCGATGGCGACGCGGCCGGCGAGTCCCGACCGATAAGGGTCGATGATCTCAGCCACCAGCTCGAACAGGCTGGTATCGACCGGCCGCGGTTCGGGCGACGAGGCGAAGCTCGAGAACTCCGATGAGATCTGCCGCAACAGGCGCACCTGCCCGAGGATGTTGCTCACGCATTCGTCGATCACGCCGCCGAGGGGACGGCCTTGATCGATGTGCACCCGGCGCAGGTGCTCGGCATTCAGCTGGATCGGCGTCAGCGGGTTCTTGATGTCGTGTGCCACCTGGCGCGCCATGTCGGCCCACGCCGCGAGGCGATTGGTGCGCTCGAGTTCCTGCCGCTGCCGCTGCAGGTCCGCGGCCATCTGGTTGAAGGCTTCGACCAGGCGCCGCAGCTCGTCAGACGAGGTGGCCAGCACCCGCGCGTCGAGGTCGCCGCGCGCGATGCGGCGGGTCGCGCGCATCAGCCGGTTCACCGGATCGGCGATCCGCTCGGCCATGTAGTAGCCGATGCCGGCGCCGACCATGATGAACAGCAGCGCCGCCAGCAACACGCGGCGATCGAGCTCTTCGATCTGCGCCTGCGTTTCCTGCTGGCGCGAGGTCAGCGGCACGGTGAGCACCGCCTGGCGCCCGCCCTGGAGGCGCACCGGCGTGGCGGCGGTCAGGTACTCGAGGTCGCCGGCCACCTCGCGCCCGACGTACGACGGCTGGCCATCCAGCAGGATGGCCCGGAACACTTCGCCGGGCGTGCGGGTGGGCAGCAGGCCCGACGAAAACAGGTTGCGCTCGCTCGACGCCAGCAGGTTGGGGCCCTCAAAGATGTTCACGTCCTGCGCGATCACGCGGCTCAGCCACACGATGATGTTGTCGTCCACCGCCGCTTGGCCGATCTGCAGCGTACCCATGTCTTCGACGACGCGGCTGGCGATGGTGGCGAGGCGCGTCGCTTCGCTCTCGATGTCGGCAAACATCAGCGACGCGATGTAGGCACGCGACACCAGGGCAAGCGCCAGCACCGGGACCACCGCCGACAGCACGAAGGCCAGGAACAGCTTGCGGTAGAAGCTCGCCCGCACCTCGGCCAGCAGCGCGCGGCCGGTCGCCGGCGCCCGCGCCAGGATGAAGTTCGCCGCCACGCCGCCGCCGGCCATCAGCACAAACGCCGCGAAGACCAGCGTGATCAGCTCGGCGATGGTCACCAGGTGGCCGAAGGCCGTCGGCTCGGCCGTCCCCAGCACGTAGATGCCCGCGCGGTCGCTCATCACGTAGACGTCGAGCGAACCGGACTCGCGAGGAATCGTCGTCCAGAAGGGCGTGCGCGATTCGTAGGCGCGCCGGAACACCTCTTCGGTCAACGGCGGCGCCGTCTCCACCGAGCTGTAGAGGACGTGGCGGCTCCAGCCGTAGACATAGAGATCGACCTCGGCGCGCGGGCGCGGCTCCGGCCGCGGTTGTCCCGAGCGCATCAGCGCGGTGTAGGGATCCTGCGCCGAGATGAAGGAGAGATTGGCATAGTCGAGCATCGAGTGCACGACCACCGAACCGGCCACCTGACGGCGGCCATCCGGCCCGGTGACGCAGATCGCGCGGCCGGCATGCAGCAGCCGGCGCTCGACCGAGAAGAACGGCGACACCTCCTCGAGTATTTCCCATTCGCACGACTTCTCCTGCCAGACCTGGCCCTGGACGAGATCGGGGAGGCTCATGGCGAACCGGCTCACCATGGCGCCGCCGGTGTTGTGCAGTTCCACGCTCGAGGTCAGGCGCTGCGTGGCCAGGCTGGTTTGCGACCAGACCAGGAACGCCGCATCCGTCGGTGGCGGACCGGCCGGCGGCGGCTCGCTGGCGCTCACCAGGTCATCCAGTGCCTCGATCCGATCGATCTCCGCCAGCGCCCGCACCAGCTTCAGGCGGACGTCCGGACGCTGGTTCAGCACCTCCGGCGCGTATCGCTCTTCCACCAACTGCCGGCGGGCCCGCGCCGCGGCATCGACCAGTGACGGATACAGCACCACCGACGGCAGCACGAGGGCCAGCAGCGACACCAGCAGCCGCGTGGCCTGCGATCCGCGCGGCAACCACGGCCCGTAGTGATGCAGCGTCCAGGCCGCGGCGGCCGCAAACGCGACCACCGTCAACGTCGGCGCGAGCGGCGCGTAGACGTCGGCGCCCGGCCACAGGAGCAACGCCGCCGGCAGCAGCCACGCCAGCGCGCCGCGAACGCGCCAGCGACGGGGTGCGGTCGCAAAAACCCACGGTGACGCCGCCGCGCGCAGGACCACCACCGCCAGGCCCACCACGGCCGCGTTCAACGCGAGCAGGCCCACCACCACCAGCAGGCGCACCCAGTCGCGCGGCTCGATCGCGAAGCGCAGGATGTCCACCGCCACCTGCGACACGTCCGTCCGCAGGAACGACCCGTACGCGAGCAGCAGCGCCACGACCACCGCGCCGGCGGCGGCCTGCACCGACAGGAAGAACCACCCGAGCGACGGCTGGTCCACCACGATCACGCCTACGCCCGGACGATGGGCGAGGCGCCAGAGGGTGAAGGTGGAGGCGGCCAGCGCGGTGAGCGCCAGCGCGGTCGCACCGGTGAGCAGGAAGTCCAGCGGCGACGCCATCAGCAGGGCCGACACCGGCGCCCACGGCGCCGACGGCACCAGCGCCGGTTCGGCGAGACCCACGCGCCGAGTCGCGATCCAAAGGACGGCGCGGGCGCCGACGAGCAGGAGCGCAATCGCCAGGGTGAGACCGGCGGCGGCCGGCGCCGACCGCGTGGCGCGCCGCCAATCGAGCAGCGGCCCGGCGAAGAGCAGCAACAGGATGGCGGCCAGCGCGATCTCGGCCGCGAAGCGGCGGTCGCGAATCCGCTGGCGAGCGCCTTCGAGGTCGGCGTCAGACAGCAGCACCGACGCCAACGGCGTGCCGGCCGGCGTACGGATGATGAACGAGTCGGGGCCGGCGTCGGACGCGCCCTCGAACTGCGGGCGCAACGAGACGGGCACGATGCTGGTCTCGATGGCGAAGCCGGCACCGGCCATCGGCGCGCGGCCGTAGCGCGAAAGCGGCGCCTCGGCGACCACGGCGCCAATGTGGCGGGCCGGGTCGGCGGCATCCACCACCGGCTGGACGCGAACCAGTTGCAGGCCCTGCGTGCTCTGCGCCAGGAACACGGACGCCGGCCCGGTCAGCCGGGCGTCGGGCACCTCTTCGGATCGGCCCACCCACGCCACGGGCTGATTCTGCGCGCCGTAGATGGTGACGGAGACCGGCCCGGCCGAGGTGCGCGCGCCGGCGGCGGCCTGGTCAAACAGGCTGCGCGTGGCGGCGGCATCACCTTGCTCGGCCAGCCGGACAATGTTGGCGTCGAGCGACACCGCCCGGACGGCCAGATCGAGGCGGTGGCCCAGCGCGGCGAACTGGCCGGACACCTCGGCCTGCAGCCGCGCCCGGGACGCCGCCTGGTCGGCCCCCAATTGCGTACGCTCGACCACGAACGCGGCGATCCCGATTGCCAGCGCGGCCACGGCTCCGCCCAAGGCCAGCTTCTGGGCGCTCCGGGCGACGAAGGGTGGGAAGGCCATCCGCATCGCCATTGTAGAATGTGGATCTGTCTAGCGTCCCACGTTCGTTGAAGTTCGCGCTCAAGCGCGGTGCGCTGGTCACCGCGGCCAACTGGCAAGTCGTTCTCGTCCAGTTTGTCGCCGATACCCTGTTCAAGACCTTGCTGGCCGTACCAATCGTCGGCGGCCTCATGCTGGTCGCGCTCGTGGTGGGCGGTGATCCCCTTGAGATGCTGAGGCTCGAGCCGGGGCAGATCCTCTCGACCATGGTGGGCGTGCTGCTGGCGCAACCGGTCGCGCTCGCGGCGTTCCTGGTCGCGCTCGGGCTCGTGCTCTCCGGCGGGTCGGTGTTGATGTTTGCGGTGAAGGCGGGGAGCGTGACCGTGCTTTTGGCCGGCGATCGCGCGGCCGGCCCGATCGAGCTGCCGCCGCTGCGCCTGTCGTCGCTGGCGCCGGCCAACCAGTCCACCGTCGAACGCTTCACCGGCGGCGTGCGGTCGCTGTTTTCCCGCTACCTGCGGCTCGGCATCGGACTCACCGTGGTCTACGCGCTCCTCTTCGGCGGCTACCTGGCCCTGGTATTCGGCCCGCCGCTGACGCGCGCGCTCGACGGCCCGGTAACCGTCACGCTGGCCTCGCTGGCGTTGATTCTCGCCGTGACGCTGGTCAATTTCGTCTACCTGCTGTTGCAGCTGATCGTTGCCGCGGAAGATTGCGCCGTGCACGAGGCCGTGCCGCATGTGGCGCGCCTGATGCGGCGGCGGACGAAAGAGGTCGGGCAGGTGCTCGCCGCCATCCTTGCCCTCATGCTGATGGCGACGGGCGCCTCGATCCTGGCGACGGCCGCGCTCGGCCTGATTGCGTTCGTGCCCTTTGTCGGCCTTGCCGCCCTGCCGCTGCAGGTGTTCGCGTGGCTGGTCCGCGGCGTGGTGTTTCAGTTTGTTGGTCTCACCGGCGTGGCGACCTACGCCCGGCTGCATTGCACGCTGCAGCCCTCCGGCGTCGAGGTGCAGCCACCCGGCCATTTGCAGCAGGTGACACGCGCATGATCCAGTTATCGAAAGCCGCCCAGGACTTCCAGGAATCGGCCATCCGCCGCTCAGGCATTCTCGGCGCGGCGGTGCCCGGCCTGATCTCGCTTGCCGCGGGATACCCCTCGCCGGAGATGTTCCCGTGGGACGACCTCCAGTCGATCACCGCCGAGCTGCTGGCCCGGCGCGACGGCAACGTGCTCCAGTACGGCGCCACCCGCGGCTATCGCCCGCTCATCGAACAGCTGATTGCCAAGACCTTGCAGGACCGCGGCATCACCGGCGCCTTCGAAGACCTGGTCATCACCACCGGTTCCCAGCAAGGCCTCGACCTCGTCGGGCGCGTGTTGATCGATCCGGGCGACGTCATCCTGGTCGAGCTCCCGACCTACAGCGGCGCCCTCGCCGCGTTTCACAACCTGCAGGCCGGCTTCGCCGGCGTGCCGCAGGACGCCGAGGGCATCGACCTGGCGGCGCTCGATGCCGCCATCGCCGGCATCCGGGCAAAGGGGCAGACACTGAAGTTCATCTACGTGACGCCGAACTTCCAGAACCCGACGGGCCTGCTCATGAGCCGGGCGCGGCGGCTCGCGCTGCTCGACGCCGCGCGGCGCCATGACCTGGTGATTCTCGAGGACGATCCGTACGGCTCGATCTACTTCGAAGACGCCGCGACCGCCGCCGACACGCGGCCGATCAAGGCCGACGATGCTGACGGGCGCGTGGTCTACCTGGGGAGCTTCTCCAAGGTGCTGGTGCCCGGCCTGCGCGTGGCGTGGATGGTGGCGCCGCGGGCGATTGCGCAGAAGGTCGAACTGGCCAAGCAGGCCGCCGACATCTGCAGCAGCGTGTTCGACCAGCGCATCGTGCACGCCGCGATGGATCGGGGCGTGGTCGATCGCATCGCGCCCGGCTTGCGCGCGCACTACCAGGCCAAGCGGGCCGTGATGGAGCAGTCGTTGCAGTCGGCGCTGGCGGGCCGCGTCAAGTGGACCTCGCCACGCGGCGGGTTCTTCCTGTGGATTGAACTGCCCGAGGGCGTCGACGATCGGGAACTGTTCGAGCGGGCGCTGAAGGAGAAGGTGAGCTTCGTGATCGGCAGCGCGTTCTTCGTGGACGGCCGCGGACATCACTACGCGCGGTTGTCTTTCTCCGGCGTCACGCACGAACAGATCGAGCAAGGCATCGTGCGGCTGGCAGCGGCCATCAAC
>CAYHCX010000004.1:38029-48217 GCA_964355095.1 uncultured Acidobacterium sp. | reverse complement strand
CTCGCCTCGGCCACGTGGACCGGAACGTGAATGTTCCGCGCCATGACGAGTCACCATCACCGGCAGCGGTCCATCGGAGTGCTATCATCCGCAACGCTGGCACCTTGCCCTGTCACCAGAGAGTTGATGCTTGGTGTCCTTTACTGCGTAGATTCAGCTATGGAAGGTCGGAATGGGCCTGACGGCCTCGCAGCCCAGATACAGTTAGGCTGCCTCGGTCTTTTTGATCAGTCTCGCGATCTCGCCAGCCGTGGCACCGATGCTCAATAGCGATCGCATCATCAGGTCGAGACTGACGGATGTGTCGGCGGCCTCCATCTTGGCTACGCGCGACTGACTAGACCCCAGTCGCTTGGCGAGTGCCGCCTGCGTGAGCCCTCGGCGCTCGCGGAGCTGGCGCACACCGGCGGCGAGTGAGAGCTTCAGTTCGACAAAACGTTGCTCCTGCGCACTCAGCTTCAGGAACTGGGCCGCATCTCCAACGACCCATCCCGCTCGTTCCAGACGCGCCTTCTTGTCGCTCTTCATCGTCGCTCCTTCGCACTCGCTACTTTCAGATAGTCGGCCAGTCGCTGTCGGCACGTATCGAGCACGCCCGTCGGTGTGGCTTCGCTCTTCTTGGCGAACACGCCGAGAATGACCACAGCGTCGGATGCCACGTGGTGCATGATTCGCCACGTCTGATCGCGGTCAGTGATCCGAAGCTCGTGGCAGCGCGTCCCAATGGCCGGCATCGGTCTGGACTGCGGCAGGCTCAGCGTGTCCCCTTGCTGCAGTCGCCTCAATAGAAACCCGGCCTCGATACGGGCCTTCTCACCGAACGGCGGCGTCTTGACTTCGCCCTTCAGCCACACCAGCGGCTTGTCCGACTTCAGGGCCATGGCTCAGTATGTCCAATATGACATAGGACGGCTTTCGTAATCAACTCACAGCCCAACCCCGCGGGGAGCCGACGGCTGATCCTCATCGATGAAGTAGAAACGTCGGACTAACAGCGGGGGCGTAGGGGCACCCTCAAGAGAATCTGCGACGCTAATCTGTGGCTGCATTCAATCGGCGGCTAGGGCACCGCCGGTTGGCCCGGCAGCACATCGATGAGCCCCGGCACCGGCTCGAACCGCTGCGCAAACCCCTGCAGCTGACCATCGCGGCTGACCGTCACCAGCCTGACCGCGGTGGGCCGCGCGCGGGGGAGGAAGAACGGCTGCGGCCCAATCTCTCCGGCCGCCTTGACGGTGAAGAGGGGCGTGCCGATCTTCAGATCGAACGCCGCGATGTCCGACGACACCAGCGGCATGAGCACGGCGTCGGGAAGGGGCAGCGGCCCGCCGGCCGGCCGCGCCGGGAGCGACGCCTTCCACCGCAGGTTTCCGCTCTTCCGATCTACGGCGCGCACGATGTTGTCGCGCGACGCGAAGTAGATGCTCTTCTCATCCGCCGACGGCAGGCCCGAGACGTCTCCGCCCACGTGCCACGTCCAGCGCTCCCGGCCGTTCGACAGCGATACGCTGGTGACGTCGTGCGCCGTGGTGCCGAACACCAATTGGTCGTCGAGCGCGAGCAGAGCGGTAATGCGGCTGAAGAGGGGGCGGCTCCAGACGGTTTCCCCGGTGACGAGCAGGACGGCGATGAGCCGGTTGTCGGCCAGCGGCAGGTAGAGGCGGTCGAGCGCCGGTGCCGGGGCGGCGGCCAGCGGCGACCCGAGCGCCTGGCGCCAGACCAGGCTCCCATCGGAGGCCCGAAAGGCGGCGAGGTCGCCGTTGGGCGTCGATGCGAGCAGCCACCCGGTGTCCCAATACAGCGGAACGGCGGCGCCGCCGGGCAGGGGAGTCCGCCACCGCGTGGCGCCGGTGAGCGCGTCGCGCGCCTCAATCGATGACTCGGTGTTGGTGAACACCAGGCCATCGCCGGTGGCTGGCGTGAACGGCGTGGCCACGTCCAGGCGCCAGCGCACCGTGCCGCGATCGAGATCGACCGCCACCAATTGCCCGCCTTTGAGCGGCACGTAGGCCGTCGTGGCGTCGAAACCAGCGGCGGCGGCCGGCGGCGAGTCGAAAGGAATTACCCAGCGCGGATCGAGCGGCGCGACGGTGGCAGCCACCGCCTGCAGAATCACGATCACCGCCGCGACCAGGAAGCCCATCAGCCTTATAATAGTGGTGTACTCCTCATTCGAGATTTCGTGGCCCATCAAACTATCCTCGTTCTTGATTTCGGTTCGCAATTTACCCAGCTGATCGCGCGGCGTTTACGCGAGCTGTCGGTGTACTGCGAAATACTCCCGTTCAACACGCCGCTCGACGCCATCAAGGCCAAGCGGCCCGCCGGCGTCATCCTGTCGGGCGGCCCCAGCAGCGTGGACGAGGAGGGCGCGCCGCACTGCGATCGCGCGGTGCTCGACCTCGGCGTGCCGACGCTGGGCATCTGCTACGGCATGCAGTTGATGACCGAGATGCTCGGCGGCCGGCTCGGGCGGTCGGCGCATCGCGAGTTCGGTCACGCCATCGTCCGGCGAGAGCCGGGCGCGTCGCGCATGTTCAAGGACATTCCGGACGAGCTCAAGGTGTGGGCCAGTCACGGCGACTTCGTCGCCGCCGTGCCGCCGGGCTTCACCGTGTGCGCCACCAGCAACAACGCCCCGGTCGCCGCGATGGAGGCGCCGGAGCTCGGCTACTACGCGCTGCTGTTCCACCCGGAAGTGGCGCACACCGACCGCGGCAAGGACCTGCTGCGCAACTTCGCCTTCGGCGTGTGCGGGTGCACCGGCGACTGGACCATCGCCTCGTTCATCGACGAGGCCACGGCGCGCATCAAGGCCCAGGTGGGGAACGGCCGCGTCGTGTGCGGCCTGTCGGGCGGCGTGGACTCGACGGTCGCCGCCTCAATCATCCACCGCGCCATCGGCGATCACCTGCAGTGCATCTTCGTGGACAACGGGCTGCTGCGGCTGAACGAGGCGCCGCAGGTGGTCGAGCGCTACAAGAAACTGGCGCTGCCGGTTCACTTTGTCGATGCCACCGACATCTTCCTGTCGCGGCTGGCCGGCGTCACCGATCCCGAGACCAAGCGCAAGCTGATCGGCGGCACGTTCATCGACGTGTTCAACGAGAAGGCGCAGGCGCTGGGCGAGTTCGACTTCCTGGCGCAGGGCACGCTCTATCCCGACGTCATCGAATCGGTGTCGGTCCGCGGGCCGTCGGCCACGATCAAGAGCCACCACAATGTCGGCGGCCTGCCGGCCGGCATGAAGTTCAAGCTGGTGGAGCCTCTTCGCGAGTTGTTCAAGGACGAAGTCCGCGCCGTGGGCCGTGACCTCGGCATCGACAGGGAATTCCTGGTCCGCCAGCCGTTCCCCGGCCCGGGCCTGGCCGTCCGCATCCTCGGCGACATCACGCGCGACAAGATCGCGCTGCTGCAGAAGGCCGATGCCATTGTCGCCGACGAGATCCGGAAGGCCGGTTGGTACGAGCGGGTCTGGCAGAGCTTCGCCGTGCTGCTGCCGGTGCAGAGCGTGGGCGTGATGGGCGATGCGCGCACCTACGAATTCACGGTGGCGGTGCGCGCGGTCGAAAGCCTCGACGGCATGACCGCCGACTGGGCGCGCCTGCCGCACGACCTGCTCGCCGCCATCTCGTCCCGCATCGTCAACGAGGTGCGCGGGATCAACCGCGTCGTCTACGACATCAGCTCGAAGCCCCCCTCAACCATCGAGTGGGAATAGGGCACGGACGGCCATGACAGACTTCGTCCACCTTCACCTGCACACCGAGTTCTCGCTGCTCGACGGTGCGTGCCGGATCGACGAGCTGCTCGACGAGGCCCAGCGGCTGAAGATGCCGGCGCTGGCGGTGACCGAGCACGGCAACATGTTCTCGTCGGTGGTGTTTCACGACGCCGCCCGCAAACGCGGCATCAATCCGATCCTCGGCTGTGAGGTCTACGTCGCGCCCGGCGACCGCCGCGACAAGAGCGGCACGCCGGGTGAGACCGCGAACCACCTGGTGCTGCTGGCGGAGAACGAGATCGGCTTCAAGAACCTGATCAAGCTGGTGTCGTCCGGCTACACCGAGGGTTTCTACTACAAGCCGCGCATCGACAAGGAGATCCTGGCGCAGCATGCCGAAGGACTGATCGGCCTGAGCAGCTGCCTCAAGGGCGAGGTCGCCAGCGGGATTCGCGCCGAGCAGGCCGGGAAGGCGCTGGCCGCGGCGGCGCAGTACCGCGACATCCTGGGCAAGGGCAACTTCTTCCTCGAGATGCAGTTCCAGGGCATCGAGGAACAGCGCATCGTCAACAACGGCCTGATCCCGATTGCCCGCGACCTCGACATGCCGCTGGTGGTCACCAACGACGTGCACTACCTGCGCCACGGCGACCACAAGCCGCACGACATTCTGCTGTGCATCGGCACCGGCAAGTCGGTGAACGACGTCAATCGCCTGAAGTATCACGGCGACCAGTTCTTCCTGAAGACCGCGGCGCAGATGGCCGAGGTGTTCGGCGACTATCCGGAGGCGATGAAGAACACGCTGCTCATCGCCGAGCGCTGCAACGTGACCATTCCGCAGGGCCAGAACCACCTGCCGAAGTTTGCGGTGCCCGACGGCTACACACTGGACGACTACTTCGAGCACGTGGTGCGCGAGGGCTACAAGCAGCGGCTCGATCGGCTGCGGCAGCTGGAGGAGAAGGACCAGCTCCGGCACACCATCGCGGAATACGACGAGCGGCTGGCCTACGAGATCGCCATGATCAAGAAGATGGAGTACCCCGGGTACTTCATGATCGTGTGGGATTTCATCCGCTACGCGCGCGACCACGGCATCCCGGTCGGGCCGGGCCGCGGTTCGGCCGCCGGCAGCCTGGTGGCCTGGGCGCTGCGCATCACCGACGTCGACCCGCTCCACTACGACCTGATTTTCGAGCGCTTCCTCAATCCCGAGCGGGTGTCGCTGCCCGATATCGACGTTGACTTCTGCGAGCGCCGCCGCGGGGAAGTGATCGAGTACGTCACGGCGAAGTACGGCCGCGAGAACGTCTCGCAGATCATCACCTTCGGCACCATGAAGGCGAAGGCGGTCATCCGCGACGTCGGCCGGGTGATGGACATGCCGTACGCGGACGTCGATCGCATTGCCAAGCAGATTCCGCCGGCGCTCGACATGACGCTGGAGAAGGCGCTGGCCGAGAACCCCGTGCTGCGCGACATGGCAAAGAACGACTCGCGCGTCAACGACCTGCTCGAGATGGGGAAGCGGCTCGAGGGCGTGTCGAGGAACGCCGGCGTCCACGCCGCCGGCGTGGTGATTGCGCCCGGGCCGATCACCGACTACGCGCCGCTCTACAAGAGCAACCGCGACGAAATCACGACCCAGTGGGCGATGAAGGAGGTCGAGCGCGTCGGCCTCCTGAAGATGGACTTCCTGGGCCTGAGCACGCTGACACTGATCCAGGACGCGCTGTCGGAGATCAAGCGCACGGAAGGCATCGTGCTCGACATCGACACCATTCCGCTGGACGATACCAAGACCTACCAGCTGTTCGTGGACGGCCAGACCTACGGCATCTTCCAGTTCGAAAGCTCGGGCATGCGCGAGATCCTGCGCCGCGCCAAGCCGCAGCGGCTCGAAGACCTGATCGCGATGAACGCCCTCTACCGGCCCGGCCCGCTCAAGGGCGGCATGGTGGACGACTACATCAACCGCAAGGCCGGCCGCAGCCAGGTGAAGTACGACCTGCCGTCGCTCGAGCCGATTCTCGCCGACACCTACGGCGTCATCGCCTACCAGGAACAGGTCATGCGCATGGCCTCGGTGGTCGCCGGGTTCACCATGGGCCAGTCCGACGTGCTCCGCAAGGCCATGGGCAAGAAGGATCCCAAGGTCATGGCCAAGCAGCGCGAGGCCTTCATGAGCGGCGCGCTGGCCAAGAACGTCAACGAGAAGAAGGCCAGCAAGATCTTCGAGCTGATGGAGTTCTTCGCGGGCTACGGCTTCAACAAGTCGCACTCCACCGCCTACGCGTTCCTGGCCTACCAGACGGCCTACCTCAAGGCGAACTACCCGAAGCACTTCGCCGCGGCGCTGCTGACCATCGAAGCCGCGAATACCGAGAAGCTCGCCGTCTACATCAGCGAATCGCGCGAGCGCGGCATCCCGGTGCTGCCACCCGACATCAACGAGAGCCAGCTGCACTTCACGGTGGTCCCCGAGGGCGTGCGCTTCGGGTTGACGGCGATCAAGGGCCTTGGCGAAGGTGCCATCCGCAGCCTGATCGAGGTCCGCGGGCGCACCGGGAGCATCACCTCGGTCCATCAGCTGTGCGAAGAGCTCGACCTGCGCCTCGTCAACAAGAAGGTGCTCGAAGCGCTGGTCCGCTCGGGGGCGTGCGACAGCCTGATCCCGCAGGGCGTGCCGCTCGTGGCCGGCCGCGCCAAGCTGTTCGGCGCGGTCGACAGCGCCATCGAGCACGGCAATCGCACCCAGCGGGACCGCGATCAGGGCCAGGCCGACTTGTTCGGCGGCGGGGAAGAGGGCGGCCTCTCCATCATCCGGCTGCCGGACGCGCCACCCTGGACCGAAATGGAGTTGCTGGCGCACGAGAAGGAGGCCCTGGGCCTCTACCTCAGCGGCCACCCGATCGATCGCCACGCCGACGACCTCCGCGCCTTCGGCGCCAAGACCGTGGGCGACCTTACCCTGAGCGACATTCCCCCGGGCGTCGATGGCGCGCCTGGGCGCCTGGTCATCGACGATGTGTATGTGGGCGGCATTGTCGGGGGCTTCCGCGGCCTGAAGACCAAGAAGGGCGACCCGATGTGCGTGTTCACCCTGGAAGATCACCAGGGCGCCGTCGAGGTGGTGGTGTTTCCCGAGATGTACGGCAAGCACCGCCAGTTGATCGAGAACGGCGCGCTGCTGCTGGTGCGCGGCAAGTTCGAGCGCGACGAGGAGAACTCCCGCTTCCAGTGCACCGACATCCTGCCCCTGGCCCTGCTCAAGGAGCGGCTGTCGCGCGGGGTCAGGATCCGGTTGAAGGCCACCTGCCCGCGTGAGACGATTGAAGCGCTGTGGGAGCTGATGACCAAGCACCGCGGCGACCGCCCGGTGGCGGTCGAAGTGGAGTTGAACGGCGGCTCGCGGCACCTCATCGTCCGCGCCGAAGTCACGCAGTCCATTCGCGTGCGCACGTCGGAACAGTTTGTCGAAGACGTCGAACGCATCTGCGGCCCAGGCTCCGTGACCGTATATTCCTGACACCATGCCCGACCTGCTCGAATTCGAAGAACCGATTGCCGTCCTGCTGAAAGAGATCGAGGCGCTGTCAACGCTCGCCGTGAGCGACGACCGCGACCGCGAGATCGCGCGGCTCGAGAAACGCGTCGACGCCATTCGCGGCGAGCTCTACAAGAACCTCACCCCCTGGCAGCGGGTCCAGGTGGCGCGGCACCCGGGCCGGCCCACCACGCTCGATTACGTCGAGCGCCTGTTCACCGACTTCGTCGAGCTGCACGGCGACCGCAAGTTTGCCGACGACCACGCCATTGTCACCGGCACCGCCTTCTACAAGGGCGAGCCGGTGCTCATTGTCGGCCACCAGAAGGGCAGCGACACCAAGCAGAAGATCTACCGGAACTTCGGCTACGCCCGGCCGGATGGCTACCGCAAGGCGCTGCGGACCATGGCAATGGCGCAGAAGTTCGGCCGGCCGATCATCTCGTTTGTCGACACGCCGGCGGCTTACCCGGGCATTGAATCCGAGGAACGCGGCGTCGCCGAAGCCATTGCCATGAACCTGCGCGAGATGGCGATGCTCGAAGTGCCGGTGATCGTGATCGTGCACGGTGAAGGCGGCAGCGGCGGCGCCCTGGGCCTTGCCGTCGGCGACCGCATCCTGATGCACGAGTTCGCCATCTACAGCGTGATCCCGCCCGAAGGCTGCGCCGCCATTCTCTGGCGCGACGCGGCCAAGAAGGTGGAAGCCGCCGAGGCCCTCAAGATCACGGCGCCCGACTTGCTGCGGCTCGAGGTCATCGACGAAATCGTGCTGGAACCGGTCGGCGGCGCCCACACCAACCCCAACCAGGCCGCGGCGCTGCTCGACGTGGCGCTGCAGCGGTCGTTGGCCGAGGTCTCGGCGCTCGGCGTGCAGGAGCGGCTCGACCAGCGCTACGCGAAGTTCCGCAAGATGGGCTCGGTTGGCATCATTGAAGGTTAACCGTGAGAGGTGAGAAGTGAAACTTAGCTTTTCACTTTTGACTTCTTACTTTTCACTTCCCTAATGGCCGTTCCCCCAATCTGGAATACCCGGCCGCACGATGCCGCGCGGGCCCTTGAACTGACCCGGCTGCTCGGCGTGTCGCCGGTCACGGCGCGGCTGCTCGCCATTCGCGGGCTCACCAACCCGGATGAGGCCGCGCGCTTCCTGAAGCCGTCGCTGGATCAGTTGCTCGACCCGTTCCTGCTGACCGACGTGGGCAAGGCGGCCGACCGGCTGCTCGCCGCCATCGCCGCCAAGCAACGCATCGCGATCCACGGAGACTACGACGTCGACGGCATCACCTCCACGGTCATCCTGCGGCGGGCGCTGGAACTGCTCGGCGCCGACGTCGGCCACTTCATTCCGGAACGGCTGAGCGACGGCTACGGGCTTCAGCCCGCGACCATCGATCGCCTGCACGCCGAAGGCGTCAAGCTGATCGTGTCGGTCGATTGCGGCATTCGCGGCGCCGACGCGGCGCGGCGGGCCCGCGACCTGGGCGTGGACCTGATCATCACCGATCACCACGAACCCGACAGCGAGCTGCCCGACGCCTTCGCCGTGGTCAACCCGAAGCGCCACGACTGCAGCTATCCCGACAAGAACCTCGCCGGCGTCGGCGTGGCGCTCAAGCTGGTGCAGGCGCTCTGCCACCGCACCGGCAAATCGGCGTGGCTGCCGGCCTTCGTCAAGATCGCCGCCATCGGCACGCTGGCCGACGTGGTGCCACTCGTCGGCGAGAACCGCGTGATCGCCAAGCTCGGCCTGCAGATGCTGACCAAGGGCCCGCACAAGGTGGGCCTGCGCGCGCTGTTCGAAGCCGCCGGCCTCACCGGTAAGACCATCGACAGTTACCACATCGGCTTCATGGTGGCACCTCGCATCAACGCCGCGGGCCGCATGAGCACGCCCGACATCGCCACGCGCCTGCTCCTCGCCTCGGATGACGCGATGGGGGAAGAGGCGAAGGCGCTGGCGGATCAGCTCGAGTCCGAGAACACGCGCCGGCGGCAGGAGGATCAGGACATCCTCGCCAAGGCGAAGAAGATCGTGGAATCGGACCCCGACATCGGCTCGCGAGGCGTGCTGGTGGTGGCGGGCGAGGGCTGGCACCGCGGCGTGATCGGCATTGTCGCCTCGAAGCTGGTGGACGCCTTCTACCGGCCGGCGATTGTTCTCTCCATCGAAGACGGTGTCGCGCACGGCTCCTGCCGCAGCATCCCGGGCTTCGACATGCTGGGCGCCCTCGAATCCTGCGCGCCCATGCTCGGGCGATTCGGTGGCCACAAGCAGGCCGCGGGACTGCAGCTCGAAGCGGCGCGGATCAAGGAATTCCGCCACGCCGTGAACGCGTACGCCGACAACTGCCTCGGGCCCGACGACCTGCGGCCCCGCCTCTGGCTCGACGGGCCGCTGAAGTTCAGCGAGCTGACCGATCGCGTGGTGGCCGAGTTCGCGGCGCTGGCGCCGTTCGGTCCCAGCAACCCGAAGCCGCGCTTCCACACCGGGCCGGTGTCAGTCGTCGACGGGCCGCGCATCCTGAAGGACCGCCACCTGAAGATGAGCGTGAAGCAGGACAGCCGCGTGTTCCGCGCCATCCAGTGGAATGCCGCCGAGCGGGAGCCCAACCTCACCGCGCAGAAGAGCGGCGTCGAGATCGCCTACACGGTGGAAGAGAACGAGTTCCGCGGTGAGAAGTACGTGGAGTTACGCCTGGAAGACTTCCGGGCCGCAGATACCAAGACAGCCGCAGATTAGACGCAGATTCGACACCGATTCAATTCGCTCGTTACTCACTGCTCACTTGTGACAGCCCAGACACAATCTGACGGTCAGTGGATCTACGCGATGAGTTTCTCCGAGTGGCGCGCCGACGGCAGGTAGACCTGCTTGATCAGATAAGCCGCAGATTAGACACCGATTCAATTC
>CAYHCX010000004.1:0-37929 GCA_964355095.1 uncultured Acidobacterium sp. | reverse complement strand
CGGCAGGTAGACCTGCTTGATCAGATAAGCCGCAGATTAGACACCGATTCAATTCACTCGTTACTCACTGCTTACTTGTGACAGCCCAGGCACAATCTGACGGTCAGTGGGTCTACGCGATGAGTTCTCCGAGTGGCGCGCCGACGGCAGGTAGACCTGCTTGATCAGATAAGCCGCAGATTAGACACCGATTCAATTCGCTCGTTACTCACTGCTTACTTGTGACAGCCCAGGCACAATCTGACGGTCAGTGGATCTACGCGATGAGTTCTCCGAGTGGCGCGCCGACGGCAAGTAGACCTGCTTGATCAGATAAGCCGCAGATTAGACACCGATTCAATTCGCTCGTTACTCACTGCTTACTTGTGACAGCCCATACTGAGGGCCAATCTGCGGCTGTATCTGCGGCTGCATTTGACCGCTGTGCGGCTCACCCTTACCGGAGCGCCTCCACCACGTTGACGCGTCCGGCGCGCGATGCCGGGGGTTACGACGCCGCGACTGACGCCGTCGCCAGGACCGCGAACACGGCGGCGTAAGTGAGCGAGTCGGTCGGCGTAACGCCAAGCATTGTGCGTCTCATCGATGGCTGTCCCGAGGCCAATCTGCCGCTGCACTTATTGGATCCGCGGCTGGTACAATCAATGGCGTGACTCCCTGGCAGAAACGCGCGCGGGCGGCGCTGGCGCTGGTCGCCATCGGCGTGGTCGGCGCGGTGGCCTACTCGCTGCGGCCCCGTGAGGTGCGCGTGGCTCCGCCGCCGGTCGAGCGGCTGGATCCCGCGGCCACCGTGGAGACGCGCGGCGGCGACGTCATCCAGCTCAAGGGCGCCCGCCAGGATCTGCGGATCGAGTTCCAGGGCCAGGTCACCTATCTGAGCGGCGAGACCAGGCTGCTCGGCGTCAAGGTGATGGTCGACAACCGCGGCGGCCGCAACTTCGTGATCACCGGCAAGGAGGCCCGGGTCGGCAAGGACCAGAGCTCCTTCGACGTGAAAGGCGAGGTCAAGCTCGAGACCAACGACGGCCTCACCGCGTTCAGCGAACAAGCCACCTACACCGATGCCGAGAAGATCGTGCGCGCGCCGGGCGCGGTCCGCTTCACGCGCGGCCGCATGTCGGGCACCGGCGTCGGCTTCACCTTCGACCAACAACGCAACACCCTGTGGCTCCTCGATCAGGCCAACGTGCACTTCGCGCCCGACGGCACCGCGGGCGCGATGGACGTGACCGCCGGCGCGTTCGGCTTTGCGCGGACCGATCGCTACATGCGTTTCGAGCGCACCGTGCACATGGATCGTGAAGGGCAGCTGATCGACGCCGGCGAGGCGGTCGTCCACCTGTTCCCCGATCGCGACGAGCCGGACCTGATCGAACTGCGCGGTGACTCGCGCGTCACCGGCGGCACCGGCATGGGCGCGCTGCAGTCGATGGCCGCCCGCGACATGAACCTCGATTACGGAGACGATGGTCGGACGCTGCAGAACGCGACCCTGGCCGGCCAGAGCGCGATTCAGCTGGCGGGGAAAAGGGGCGTCGCCGGACAGCGGCTGAGCGGCGAGTTCCTCGACATCGCACTGGACCCGGACGGCAGCGTCAGAAGCCTGGCGGCGCGGCAGTCGGTGACGGTCACGCTCCCGGCCACCAACGACACCTCGGCCCACACCATCCGCTCAAACGTCCTCACCGCGGCGGGCGGCGCGCAGGGTCTGTCGTTGATGAAGTTCCAGGAAGGCGTGAACTACGCCGAGGCCGCCACCAAGGCCCGGGGCGCACGCGTGGCCAGCGCGCAGAGCCTGGAGGCCTCGCTCGATCCGGCGTCGGGCGCCCTGCGGGAAGCCACGTTCGCCGGCCGGTTCCAGTTCACCGACGGCCCGCTGACCGCGACGAGCAACCAGGCGCGCTACCGGATCACGGCCGGCACCCTCGCGCTCAGTGGCAAGGAGGGCGCGACCGGTCCCCGCATCAAGGACGACACCTTGACCATTGATGCCGACGCCATCGACCTCACCCTGGACCCCAGGAAGATGGTGGCCACCGGCAAGGTCAGGAGCGCGCTGCAGCCGCCCCGCAAGCCCACCGGCAACGCACCGGCCGGGAAGCGGCCCGGGCTATTGGGCGACAAGGACCCGGTCAACGTGATTGCCGATTCGTTGACCTACGACGAGGTGACTCGCCGCGGTGAGTACCAGGGCCAGGCTCGTCTGCTGCAGGGCCAGACGCAAATCAACGCCGACACCCTGACCATCGACGAGACCAAGGGCGACCTGATCGCGGTCGGCAAGGTGGTCACCACGCTCGCCATTGTCCGCAAGGATACGCCCGCGGGCAGCGCGGCCCCGCCCACCATTGCGCGCGGCGGTTCGTTCACCTACACCGATCAGACCCGCCGCGCCGTCTACGAGACCGCCGCGCAACTGGATGGGGAGTCCGGCAACCTGCATGCGGAGAAGATCGAGATCGTGCTGGCGCCGGACGAGAACAGCCTGACGCGCCTCGAGGCCACCGACAAGGTCACCGCCATCGTCGACAAGCGGACCGTCACCGGGGCGCGGTTGTCGTACGTGCCGGCGGACGAGCAATACGTCGTCCTCGGGTCGCCGGTCACCATGATCGACGCCGACTGCCAGGAATTGAGCGGCAAGACATTGACCTTCTACAAGGCGTCCGATAGAGTCCAAGTCGACGGTAACGACGAAATCCGCACGCAGACGAAGGGCGGCGGCAAATGCGCCCCAGCGTCGCCCAAGCTAGTGCCCCCCAAGTGATGCCTTCGACCCTCCGCACACACGAACTGACCAAGTCATACGGCGGCCGCACGGTGGTGCGCGGCGTGAGCCTCGAAGTGAACTCGGGCGAGGTCGTCGGGCTGCTGGGCCCCAACGGCGCCGGCAAGACGACGACGTTCTACATGACGGTCGGCCTGACCTCGCCGGATGCCGGGCGCGTCCTGCTCGACGGCAAGGACGTCACCGATGACCCGATGTACGTCCGCGCGCGCAAGGGCATTGGCTACCTGCCGCAGGAGCCGTCGATCTTCCGCGGCCTGACCGTCGAGCAGAACATCCTCGCCATCCTCGAAACGCTGGACCTCAATGCCGACGATCGGCGGACGCGCCTGCGCGAGCTGCTCGCCGAACTCGGGCTGACACCGCTCGCCAGCTCGCCCGCCTACACCCTGTCGGGGGGCGAGCGCCGGCGCGCCGAGATTACCCGCGCCCTGGTCATGAACCCGCGGTTCATCCTCCTGGACGAGCCGTTCGCGGGCATCGATCCGATTGCGGTCACCGAGATCCAGAAGATCATCTTTCACCTCCGGGACCGCGGCATCGGCATCCTGATTACCGACCACAACGTGCTGCAGACCCTGAAGATCACCGATCGCGCCTACATCGTCACCGAGGGGGCCATTTTCAGGAGCGGCACCCCGGCGGCGCTGGCCGCGGACGAGGACGTCCGTCGGATTTACCTCGGGACGGATTTCCGGCTGGACTAAGATTGTAAGAGCCGGACATGGCCATTCAGCAGAAGCTCCAAACCCGACTCGCGCAAAAGCTGATCCTGACGCCGTCGCTGCAGCAGGCGATCAAGCTTCTTCCAATGTCGACATTGGAACTCGCGGATCTCCTCAACCAGGAGGTCGTCGAGAACCCGCTGCTCGAGGAAGTCCCCACCGAGGACCTCCAGGCCGCGGACGCGCAGCCGGCTGCCGAAAAAGAGAGCGAAGACAAGGCCAAGGCCGACAAGACCGATTCCTGGGACGACGCCGACTACGAGTACTTCTTCGGCGATTACCTGGACGACGGTTACCGCCCGCGGGCGCCGCAGGAGGTCAAGGAACTGCCGCCCATCGAGAACACGCTGTCGACCAGCTCGTCGCTGACCGACCATCTCGAATGGCAGCTGTCCCTGCAGTCCGAGGCCGACGTCAACCGCGAGATTGGCGAAGCGATCATCGGCAACCTTGACGACGACGGCTACCTGGTGGCGTCGGTGGATGAAATCGCCTCGATGGGGCCGTGGCCGGTGGACGAAGTGGAGAAGGCGCTGCGCCTGATCCAGGACTTCGATCCGATCGGCGTGGCGGCCCGCGACCTGCAGGAATGCCTGACGCTGCAGATCAAGCACCTGCACCTCGAAGGCACGCCCACGGAGAAGATCGTCTCCGAGCACCTGCGCCTGCTGCATAACCACCAGATGCCGGACCTGGCCCGCAAGCTGGGGTTGACGCTCGAAGAGCTGAAGGGTCACATCGAGATCATCCAGCACCTCGACCCCAAGCCGGGCAGCCGCTTCAACCCGCAGCCGTCCCAGTACGTCATTCCGGACGTCTACATCGTCAAGGTCGAGGATCAGTACGTCGCGGTGCTGAACGAAGACGGCCTGCCGCAACTGCGCATCAGCCCGACCTACCGCCGCCTGCTCGACAAGGGCGCGGCCGAGAACACCGACGAGACGCGCGCCTACGTGAAAGACAAGTTCCGCTCGGCGCTGTGGCTGATCAAGTCGGTGGAGCAGCGGCAGAAGACCATCCACAAGGTGGCCACCAGCATCTGCACGTTCCAGCGCGACTTCCTCGATCACGGCATCGAGCACCTGCGGCCGCTGGTCTTGCGCGACGTCGCCAACGACATCGGCATGCACGAATCGACCGTCAGCCGCGTCGTCACCAACAAGTACATGCACACGCCCCAGGGCGTGTTCGAAATGAAGTACTTCTTCCACAGCGGCATCAGCAGCTCGTACGGCGACGCGGTGTCGTCGGTGACCATCAAGAACCGGATCAAGAAGATCATCGAGGGCGAGGACCCCAAGAAGCCGCTCAGCGACTCGAAGATCGTCAACATCCTGCAGCGGGAGGGCCTGATGCTGGCGCGGCGCACCATCGCGAAGTACCGGGAAGAGCTGAAGATTCCGACCTCCAACCAGCGGAAGGTGCTGTTCTAGAAGTCAACGAGGCGGGGCCCATGCCCGCCGGGACTTGCGCGAGACGATGTCCATCACCCCGGCCATCACCGTAGGCGGTCTGCTCGACGCCCGGCCCGAATCGGTCGGCCTGTCGATCGAACTGCTGGCCGGCGCCAACGGGCTCGAACGGCACATCACCAGCCCTTACATCCAGAAGACCGGCCTCGCCCTGGCCGGCTTCCACGAATACCTGCAGGCCGGACGCATCCTGCTGTTCGGCGACAGCGAAGTGCGCTTCCTGGAGAGCATGGAGCCGGGCGCTCGGCGCCTCGCCCTGAGCAAGTGCTTCAACGAATCGCTGCCGTGCCTGCTGGTCACCGGCGGCGCCGAGCTGCCGCCCGAAGTGGCGATCGAGGGCGAGCGCGCCGGCGTGCCCGTGCTGCGCACGACGGTGCCGACCGCCACCGCCATCGGCAAGCTGACCGCGATTCTCGAGGACCGGCTCGCCGCCCGCGAGATGGTCCACGGCGTGCTGATCGACATTCTCGGCCTGGGCGTGCTGATCGTCGGCGAGAGCGGCATCGGCAAGAGCGAGTGCGCGCTGGACCTCGTGGTCCGCGGCCATCGGCTGGTCGCCGACGACACGGTGGAAGTGCGGCGCCGCGCCGAGTCAATCGTGATCGGCGCCTGCCCGGAGCTGACCCGCCACCACATGGAGGTCCGCGGCCTCGGCCTGATCAACATCCGCGACCTGTTCGGCGTGGCGTCGACGCGCACCTCGAAGCGCGTCGAGCTGGTGGTGCAGCTCGATCGCTGGGATCCAGACCTCGAGTACGACCGCCTGGGGTTGGATGATGCGGTCCACGACCTGATCGGCATCAAGGTGCCGTTGATCCGCATGCCGGTGGCGCCCGGCCGCAACCTCGCCATCCTGGTCGAAGTGGCGGCGCGGAACCAGCTGCTGCGCCTGCGCGGCATCAACGCCGCCCGTGAACTGGTGAAACGCCTGGATGCCGGGTTGTTGAGCACCTCAGCACCTCAGCACCCCCGCACGTCAGCACCCAAGCATTTGGAAGAGGACGAGGAACTGTGAGCAAGGCCCGCTCGCCCATGAACTGGGCCCGCTTCATCGTGCTCACCGGCCTGTCGGGATCGGGCAAGTCGCAGGCGATTCGCGCGCTCGAGGACCTCGGCTACTACTGCGTCGATAACCTGCCGGTGTCGCTGCTGCCGGTGATGGCCGAGCTCAGCGAGCGGCAGATCGAGCACAACCGCGTCGCGGTGGTGATGGACGTCCGCGAGTCGCGCTTCGTCAGCGACTTCCCGCGGGTCTATCGCAAGCTCAAGACCAACAAGAACCTCCGCCCCAAGCTGATCTTTCTCGAAGCCGGCCAGGCCGAGCTGGTCCGGCGTTTCAGCGAGACGCGACGGCCGCACCCGCTGGCGCCCGATCGGCCCATCACCGAGGGCCTGGCCGAGGAGCGCGCCTCGCTGCGGACCATTCGCAGCATGGCCGACAAGGTCGTCGACACCTCGAAGCTCAACGTCCACGAACTCCGGCAGGCGCTGCGCGAGCTGGTGTCCGGCCAGAAACAGGCCTCGAAGCTGGTGCTGACGTTCCTCAGCTTCGGGTTCCAGAACGGACCGCCGGCGGAGGCCGACCTGGTGTTCGACGTCCGCTTTCTCAAGAACCCGCACTGGGTGCCGGCGCTGCGACCACAGACCGGACGCGACCCGGCGGTGGCCGCCTACATTCGCCGCCAGCCGGTCGCGCGCGCGGCGATCAAGCGCCTGTCGTCGCTGCTGCGATGGATGGTGCCGCTCTACGTGCAGGAAGGGAAGTCGTATCTGACGGTGGCCATCGGCTGCACCGGCGGCCGCCACCGCTCGGTCTACGTGGCCGAGGCGCTCAAGCGTGAACTCTCGGATCTGAAGGGCGTGTCGGCACGCGTCGTGCACCGCGACCTGGCGAAGGGAGCCCGATGATCGGCGTGGTCGTTGTCACTCACGGCCAGTTGGCCACCGAACTGGTCAACGCCGCGGAAACCATTGTCGGCGACCTGCCGCAATTCGCGGCGGTCTCGATCGGCTGGCATGAGGACGTGCAGGACGCGCGCGAGGCCATTGCCGCGGCGATCGAGCGCGTCAAGCGGCCGGGCGGCGTGCTGCTGGCCACCGACATGTTCGGCGGCACCCCGGCCAACCTCGGCATCACCTTCCTCAAGGAGGATGCCGTCGAAGTGGTCACCGGCGTCAACCTGCCCATGCTGATTAAGGCCGCCAGCCTGCAGGAGGGCGCGCGCCTCACCGATATCGCCCGGCTCTTGCGCGAGCACGGACGCAACGCCATCTGGGTGGCGTCGGATCTCATCAACGGGACGACCGGGGCCGGCGCCGCAGAAGGTGCAAAGGGGTCGACTGGCAACGGTCCTGCCACATGACCACCAGCGAGTGCGTGATTCGCAACCGCCTCGGGCTGCATGCGCGTGCGGCGGCGAAATTCGTGCACCTGGCGACCCGGTTCTCATCGCATATCCGCGTCTCGCGTGACGGCCGGACCATGGACGGCAAGAGCATCATGGGCATCCTGTTGCTCGCCGCCGGCGCCGGCGCGAGCATCGTCATCACGGCCGACGGCGCCGACGAAGCCGACGCCGTCGACGCCCTGTGCCGCCTGGTCGAGGGCGGCTTTGGAGAAGAATTGTGGAACGCCTGACCGGTATCGGCGTGTCGCCCGGAGTCGTGCTGGGCCGCGCCGTCGTCCTGACCCAGCGCACCGAGGTAATGCGGTTTCCCATTCCCCCCGATCGGGTGGAGCAGGAAGTGGCCGCGCTGCTGCGCGCGCAGGCGGCGTCGAAGCAGCAACTGCAGGACATCAAAGCGCGCGTGGAGCACGGCCCCGGCGGCGAACTGGCCGCGCTGTTCGACGCGCAGTTACTGATGCTGGACGACCCGATGCTGGTCGGACGGGCGGAGACCATCGTCCGCGGCGAGCGCGTCAACGCCGCGTGGGCCGTGCACCGCGCCTACGAAGAGCTCTACCACGTGTTCATGGCGATGGAGGATCCCTACCTCCGTGAGCGCGAGACCGACGTCGCCGACGTCGCCGGGCGCCTGCGGCTCAACCTCCGGCACGGCGCCAAGGGCCCGAAGGAGCTGCTCAGCCAGATCGACGGGCCGTCCGTGCTGATCGCCGACGAACTCACCGCCTCCATCGCCGCGCAGCTCGACTGGTCGCGCGTGCAGGCGTTTGCCACCGACGCCGGCAGCCGCACCTACCACACCGCCATCCTGGCGCGATCGCTGAAAGTGCCGGCGATCGTCGGGCTGCACGACGCGTCGCTGCGCATCGCCGCCGGCACGCCGGTCGTGCTCGACGGCACCACCGGCGAGCTGATCGTGGCGCCAACGGCCGAGCAGATCGACGACGCGCACCGGCGCGCCACGCGCCCGCGCCGGCGGGGGATGCGCGAGGCCGAGACCGGACCGGTCTTGACCACCGACGGCGTTCGCATCCGCCTCGAGGCCAATATCGAGCTGCTCGAGGACCTGCCGTTCCTCAACGAGCACGGCGCCGAGGGCGTCGGCCTCTACCGATCGGAGTTCATGCTGTCGGGCCGGCCGATCGAGAGCGTCACCGAAGACGACCAGTACGCGCTCTATCGCAGCCTGATCGAGCAGGTCGCGCCGCGGCCGGTCACCATCCGCACCTTCGACCTCGACGAACGGCACTTTGCCGGCCCGGGCCGGGCGCCCGAACGCCGGCGGACCCGTCCCGGCCTGCGCGGCCTGCGCCTCGGGCTCGCCAACCCGGCGGTGCTGCGCACGCAGCTGCGCGCGCTGGTGCGGGCGTCGGCGCACGGACCGTTGCGCATCATGTTCCCGTTCGTGACCGCCGTCGAGGAAGTGCGCCAGGCGCGCGCGATGCTCGCCGATGTAGTATCCGGCTTTAGCCGGATAGATCCCGGCCGGATCAAGGTCGGCGCGATGATCGAGGTGCCGTCCGCGGCCCTCGCCGCGGACCTGCTGGCGCCGGAGGTGGACTTCTTCACCATCGGCACCAACGATCTGATCGCCTATTGCCTGGCCGTGGATCGCACCGACGATCGCGTGTCGGATCTCTACGAGCCGTTGCACCCGGCGGTGCTCCGCCTGATCCGGATGGTGCGGCGGGCCGCGACCCGCCACCACATCCCGGTGTCGCTGTGCGGCGAGATGGCCTCGGACCCGGCGCTGGTCGGGCTGCTCGTGGGGCTGGGCCTCACCGAGTTCAGCATGACGCCCGGCGCCATCCCCATCGTTCGCCAGGTCATCGAGGAACTGAGCGCCGCCGAGGCGCGGCGGCTGGCCGGCCACGCCTTGCGGCTGGCCACTGCCGCGGAGATCGAGCAGTACTTGTTCGACGCGCTGGCCGCGTCTGGAATTCACAGGAGTCCGTTGTCGTGAGTGAACCGTTGCATCGCGTCGAAAAACCGTGGGGCTACGAACTGTGGTGGGCGCGGACCGACCGCTACGTCGGCAAGCAGATCCACATTAACAAGGGCCATGCCCTCAGCCTGCAGTACCACAACCAGAAGGACGAGACCATCTTCGTGTGGTCGGGCAAGATCCTGTTCGAGCGGGAAGTCGACGGCACGCTGGTCGCGACCGAGATGGGCCCGGGCGAAGCCGTGCACGTGACGCCGCCGACGGTGCATCGCATGACGGCGATTGAAGACTCGGATGTGCTGGAAGTCTCGACCCCCGAGACGGACGACGTGGTCCGGCTCGAGGATCGCTACGGAAGGAAAGGGACCTAGAACGGAATGTCGTCGTCGGTTACCGGGGCCGGGTCGCGCATCGGGTCCTGGTAGCCGGCGTCGCCGCCGCGCTCGACCTGACGCTCGCCGCCGCGGCCGGCGCCGCCACCGAGCAGGACGATCTTGTCGGCCTTGACCTCGGTCGTGTAGTGCTTCTGGCCTTCTTTTTCCCACTGGCGCGTCTGCAGGCGCCCCTCGAGGTAGATCTGCTTGCCCTTGACGAGGTACGGCTGCAGCGTGTCGGCCGTCTTGCCCCACAGGACAATGCGGTGCCACTCGGTCTGTTCCTTCTTCTCGCCTTCCTTCGACGTCCAGTTCTCGGTGGTCGCGATGCTGAAGCTCGCCACCGACTGTCCGCCTGGTGTCACGCGCACTTCGGCGTCCTTGCCGAGATTGCCCACCAGAATCACTTTGTTCACACTGCCCATGTCAGGTCGCCTTTCTCACTCTCAATCGCTCTTCGGTCGCTGTCGTCGAAGTTACCGGTACGAAATCACTGATCGTCGCCCGGCGGGTTGGCCCGGGCCAACCCGTCGAGCCGCTGCTTGGCCAGCCGCGCCAGATCCGAATCCGGGAACAGCCTGGTCAATGATTCCCACGCCTCGCGGGCGCGGTCGTATTGTTTGATGCGCTCGAGGGCCAGGCCCATCTTGTAATACGCGTCCGGGACGCGGTCGCCCTTCGGGTAGCCGGTGATGACCCGGCCGTAGGCGTCAATCGCCTCGGTGAACTTGCCGTCGGAGTAGTAGCAGTCGCCGATGTACCACTGCGCGTCGTCGGCGGCGTCGGTGCGGGCAAAGCTCTTGAGATAGGTGTTGAAGCCGTCGATGCACAGCGTCCACTGGCCGGCCGTGAAGTCGGCGAGCGCCGTGCTGAACAGGCGCTGCGGCGACATGCCCGGCGACATGGTGACCGGCGGCGCCTGGGATTGCGGCGCCTGGACGCCGCTGATCGGCGGGGCGCCGGGGTCCACGGGGTCGGCGGGGGCCGCCGTCATCTGCGGCATCGCCAGCCGCAGGGCTTCAACTTCCTGCGACAGGCTGGTGATGCGGACGTTGCTTTCGTCGATGCGCTCGCGGACCACGCGCAGGTCGGTGCCGAACTGATCGACGGCGAGCTTCTGGTCGGCGAACGACTTGCGGGTGGCGGCGGCCTGCTCGTCCACGCGGGACGCAATCGCCTTCAACTGCGCGTTGAGGGCGTCGAGCGCCGCCTGCAGTTGTTGCTGCATCTGCTGCGTCTGTTCCTGCAGCATGCGGATGTCGGCCATCATCTGCATTTCGCGGCGCGACTGCGCCGCCGCGGGGGCGGCGCAGACCACGGCTGTGATTAGGGCCAGAATGCCGGCCCGCAGTCGTTGAGACATACGCCCCATCTTACTTTGCCGTGATCACGAAATGCGCGCGCCGGTTCTTGTCCCAGGCGGCATCATCGTGGCCGGCGTCGAATGGGAATTCCTTCCCGTAGCTGACGGTCTTGACCTTGTCGGCCGGGATGCCGAGCGACACCAGGTAGGTCCGGGCGGCCAGCGCGCGGCGCTCGCCCAGGGCCAGGTTGTACTCGGCCGTACCGCGCTCGTCGCAGTGGCCTTCAATGGTCACTTGCCACGCCGGGTACTTCTTCAGCACGGCGGCGTTGGCCTGCAGCACCTGCTGGCCGTCGGCGCTCACCTCCGAACTGTCGAGATCGAAGAACAGCGGATTGAGCGGCGAGTCGCGATTGAGATCATCGAGCGACTTCGAACCGATGGTGTCTTCCACCGGCATGGGCGGCACCGGCACCGGCTCGGCCACCGGGCTCGGCGGGGGCGGTGGCGAGGGCGGCGGAGTGGTCGTCCCGGTCGCGGACGGCGGCGGCATGGGCCGCGCCACGGGCGGCGTCTTCTTCGAACACGCGCCGGCCACCACCGACAACAGAACCGCCAGAACCATCAACGCATTCGCTCTTCGTGTCATAGCTGACCTCAAATCAAACAATCCGCACATTGGCACCGTGGCACCCAAGCACTTTAGGCACCCTTAGGCACCTTAGGCACCCTAGGCACCCTAGGCACCCTAGGCACCTTAGGCACCTTAGGCACCCTAGGCACCCTAGGCACCCTAGGCCCCCTGTTTTCATTGTGACCAATTCGGCGTCGTGTTGTTGCCGTCCCTGGTGATCTGGCGCAAGTTGCGGCCGTCGCGATCCACGGTGAAAATCTGGCTGCGGCCGGCGCGCGTGGACATGAACGCCATGTGGCGCCCGTTGGGCGCCCACGCCGGGCTCTCGTTGGTGCCCTCGCCGAACGTGATCTGCCGCGTCTCGCCGGTGGCAATGCCGAGGATCTTGATGTCGAAGCCCGGCCCGGTGCGGGCGGCGAAGGCAATCTCGTTATACGGCGCGGGCGACCAGGTGGGGCGGTCGGCATATGACTCGAACGAGATTTGCCGCAGGCCGGTGCCGTCGGTGTTGACGACGAAAATCTGCGGCTGGCCGCGGCGGTCCGACGCGAACGCGATCTGCGTGCCGGTGGGCGACCACGTCGGCGTCACGTCGATCGACGGGTTGTTGGTGATGCGCGTCGCGTTCGAGCCGTCGCGGTTTATCACGTAGATCTCGTTGTTGCCGTCGCGATTCGACGTGAACGCGATGCGGGTGCCATCCGGCGAAAACACCGGGAGGTAGTTCTGGCCGATCCCCTTGGTCGGCGACTCCATCGTGCCGGCGAATATGTTCGAGATCAGGATGTCGGGGACGCCGGAGCGGTACGACGTGTAGGCGATCGACCGGCCGTCGGGCGACCAGCTCGGCGTCAGGTTCATCGTCCGGTTGATGGTGATGCGGCGCTGGTTGGCGCCGTCGTAATCGGCAATGAACACTTCCTTGACGTCGCGCTTCTCGACGGTGGCGAGCACCGCCTCGCGGTTGCGATCCGAGATGAACGCCAGCTTGGTCTTCGCCACGCCGCGCAGGCCCCGCTGCGAGTCATGGAGTTCGTCGGCCATGGTGTGCGCGTAGATCCGGGGATTGGCGGCCGAGCCCGTGTACTCGCGGCCGTAGGCCGACTGCCGGGCGCGGACGTTATAGAGACGCATCTCGACGCGGATGCCGGCCGGCGTCTTCTGCACCGTGCCGATGATCACGCCGTCGGCGCCCAGTTCACGCCAGCGATCGAAGGGCACCGCGTCAATCGACCCGGCGACCGGAATCGACTTGTAGGTGTCGCGCGGAATCACGTTGAACTCGCGCTCGAAGTTGATGTCGTCCCACAGCACCTCGCTGATGGTCTTCGCCGCTTCCTGCGTCTCGCGATCGGGCGACAGCGCCAGCAGGTCCGGCACCGCCAGCCTCGGCGCCGTGCCGGGCTCGCCGGTCAGCCGCAGTTCGACGCTGGTCGGCTGCTGGCCCTGCGCAGGCGGTGCCGCGGACTGCTTGCCCGCCGTAGCCGTGGCGAAGGTCGGCTGCGCCAGGACGGCGGCTGAGGCCACGATGACCAGCCCGGCGAACCAGGGAGAAATCCGGCTGAAGCCGGATGCCACATCGGTCCGCCTGAAGGCGGACGCCACAGCTCGTGTGAGTGGGTGAGTGAATTGCGTCATGTCATTGTCCGTACGGAAAGATCAGGTGAACCGTGAGCGCCTGCTGGTCGTAGCCGGCGGGCAACGGCGGCAGCTTGGTGAGCACGAGCGCGCGCTGCGAGATGTAGTCGAGGCCGGCGTCGCCGCTGGTTCGCTCGACCGTGGCGTCGGCGATCCGCCCGTCCTTCTGGATCACGAACCGCATGTAGGTCGTGCCCCTGGCCTGCTGTTTCGCGCTCCAATTGCGGTTAATTAAATCGAGCATCGTCGACAGATACTCCGGGCAGCAGAAGTTGGCGACGTCGAGTGTGGCGCCCACGCCACCGCCGCCGGCCGACAGGCCGAAGCCCTGGCCCTTGCCGCCGGTCTCGGCAACTGCCGACCCCGCCCGCACCTCGGCGCCCTTGGTCGGGATGCGGCTGCGCGGGTCTTTCGCGTCCACCTTATTGTCCGGCGCCTTGCGCGGCGGCGCCTTCGTCGGCTCGATCATCGCCGGCGTCTGCGCGGCAGGCGGGCGCACCGGCTCGATCGCCTTCTTCGTTTCCACCGGCACCGCCTGCTGGATGGCGCGGCCGCCGAGCGTGGCCAGGCCGCCGTCGCGCGGACCCGGGGCGCCGCCGAGGCTGATCTGCATGATCACTTCGGGTTCCTGGCTGGCGGAGCCAAACCAGGTCGCGGGCACGAACGCCACCGCCGCCACCAGCAACAGGTGGCCGACCGCCGACCAGCCGAGCATCGAGTTGAGGCCGTCGGACTTGAGGGTCCGCGCCGCCAGCACCTCGGAGACGGCATCCATCGTTATTGCCCCGCCCGCTGCTGGGCGACCACGCCGACGCCCTGAACGCCGCCGGCCTTGAGGCGGTCAATTACCTCATACAGCTCCTGCAGCGTAATGCCGGCATCGCCCCGCAGGAACACATCCTTGTCGTTCCGCGTCTCCAAGAGCTGCCTCATCCGCTCAGCCAACACTTCTGCGCTGACCGGGTCTTCGTCGATCCACACCCGGTGATCGGATCGATACGATAGCGGCACGGTGATGTACGGCCGGGCCTGGGTCATCTTGTCGGCGCGGCGCGACACCGGCAGCTTCACCTCGATGCCCTTCTGCATCATCGGTGCCGCCACCATGAAGATGATGAGCAGGACGAGCATCACGTCCACGAGCGGGACCACGTTGATCTCCGCCAGCGACGTCGACACGCGCCGGCCGCGCCGGCGGCCGGTGTTGGCGTCGGGTGGGGCCGCGACCTTCGGCACTAGGTGAAGTTCCTCTCGGAAATGTTCAGGAACTCCAGCGCGAAGTCGTCCATTTCCGAGGCGTAGGTCTTCACCTTCGAGGTGAAGTGGTTGTAGAAGTAGACGGCCGGGATGGCGGCGAACAGGCCGAGCGCGGTGGCGATCAGGGCTTCGGCAATAGGCGTGCTGACCACCGCCAGATCGGTGGACCCTTGCGCGCCGATGTTCATGAACGCCGTCATGATGCCCCACACCGTTCCGAACAGCCCGATGAACGGCGTGATGCTCGCCGTGGTGGCGAGAAACGTCACCCGCTTCTCGAGCTTGTTCACTTCGATGGACGAGGCGCGCAGCAACGCGCGATCCACCGCCGTAATGCTCTTCAAGGTAGGACGCGCCGCCGGCGTTGCGGGACTGGCCACCGGCTGAGATAACCGCAATTGCGCGGTCAGCTCCGCGTAGCCGGCCTGGAACATCCCGACGAGCGGGCTGAGCGCCAGCGACGGGCACACGGCCTGGACTTCGGAGAACTTGGCGCTCTTGCGGAACACCTCGATGAACGTGGCCGTCTGCTTCTCAATGCCTCGGTAGGCCCAGAGCTTGTAGAGGATGATTCCCCACGAGATCACCGAGAAGAGGAGGAGGAGCACCATCACGAACTTGACGATGGGGCTGGCGGAAAAAATGAGATCCGCGAAATCCCCGGCAGCCGCTCGAACGGGCGGAAGACCACCCTCGAGTTGCAATGCCAGGACAATCGATCCAGGCGTCGGCAACAAAGCCTCCGAATCCGTTCCAGGGGGAAAATGCGCGCTGGGAAGCGCCGTTCTGTGCAACGGTAGCACGACACGCGAAATTCTGTCAAACCCATGATACGATGGCAGTTCCGCTCGCCAAAGGGATTCCCGCAACACGAGGCGCCACCCGCATGATCCGCTACCTCGCCATCCGCAACCTCGCGGTCATCGAGTCGGTTGCGGTCGATTTTGAACAATCGTTCAACATCCTCACCGGCGAGACCGGCGCCGGCAAGTCCATCCTCGTCGAGGCTGTCGGCTTGCTGCTCGGCGGCCGCGCCACCCAGGACCTCATCCGCACCGGTGAAGACATCGCTACCGTCGAGGCGATCTTCGAAAGCGCCGAGGGCGACGATCTGATCGTCCGGCGCGAGATCACCTCGCAGGGACGCAGTCGCGCCTTCATCAACGGCGCCCTCGCCACCGCGGCGGCCTTGAAGGACCTGTCGAACCGGCTGGTCGAGCTGCACGGCCAGCACGAACATCAACAGTTGCTCGACCCCTCCCAGCACCTGGCGTTGCTCGACACGTGGGCCGGGCTCGACGCGCCGCGCGGCCGGGTCGCGGCCGCCTTTGCCGGCGTGCGCGCGTTTCGCGAGCAACTCGATCGCTTGCGGATGGACGACCGCGAGCGGGCCGCGCGGCTGGACCTGGTTGAGTTCCAACTGGGCGAGCTGCAGAAGGCGAACCTCCAGGCCGGCGAAGACGAGACGCTGGCCGCCGACCGCCAGTTGCTGCGCAGCGCCGACACCATTCACCGCCTCTGCAACGAGGGCTACGCCGAGCTCTACGACACGGAGTCCGCGGCGCTGGGCGCCCTCGGCCGGGTCTGGAAAAAGGTAGGGGAGCTGGCGGCCATCGATCCGAAGTTCGCGCCCTACCTCGACGCGCGGGACGGCATCAAGGCGCAGCTCGAAGACCTGGCCTTCACGCTCCGCGACTTCGCCGACGGCATCGACGCCTCCCCAGGCCGGCTGCAGCAGGTCGAGGATCGGCTGGCGTTGATCGAGCGGCTCAAGCGCAAGCACGGTGGGACGCTCGAAGACGCGATTGCCCGCCGCGATCGGCTGGCGGCCGAACACCAGGCCCTGACCGGCGGACAGTCCACCGTCGCCGAGATCGAACAGCAGTTACTCGACGCCGGCCGCCGGTTCCTGGCCGACGCGCGCGAGCTGTCGGCGAGGCGCCGGGAAGCGGCGGGGCGGTTTGCCAAGAGCATCGAGACCGAGCTTGCGGACCTGGCAATGGCCAAGACCCGATTCGAGGTGCGGCTCGCCAGCGGCGAGTCCGAAGACAAGTGGACCGACGCGGGCATTGATGCCGGCGAGTTCTTCCTGTCTCCCAACGTCGGCGAGGAACTCCGGCCGCTGGCCCGGATCGTCTCCGGCGGCGAGCTGTCGCGCGTGATGCTCGCGCTCAAGACTCTCGGCGCCAAGGACGGCATGCGCGGCAAGACCCTGATCTTCGACGAGGTGGATGCCGGCATCGGCGGGCGAGTGGCGAGCGTGGTCGGCGACAAGCTGGCGGCCCTGGGCGACCGCTTCCAGGTCCTGTGCATCACACACCTGCCGCAGATTGCCGCCTGCGGCCGGACCCACTTCCTGATCGAGAAGCGCGTGCAGGGCAGCCGGACCGTGACCAGCGTGACCCGCCTGACAGACGACGACCGCGTCGCGGAGGTGGCGCGGATGATGGGCGGAGCAGCCGCCGGCGTGAAGGCGCTCGAAAGCGCCCGCGAGCTGCTCGCCAACTCGCGGGCGAAAGGTGAAGCGCAGGCGAAAGCGAAAGGCGAAAGTCCGCGACGGGCGAAAGCGAAACGGAAATGAAGTACTTCATTGAGACCCACGGTTGCCAGATGAACGTGCACGACTCGGAACGGATGGCGGGCCTGCTCGAGCAGTCCGGCTACGACCGGGCCGCGTCAGACCTGGACGCCGACCTGGTCGTCATCAACACCTGCAGCGTGCGCGAGCGCGCCGAAGACAAGCTCTACACCCGCCTCGGCGAGATCAAGGAGATGGGCCGCGAGACCGGCCGCGACCAGGTGGTGGTGGTCGCCGGCTGCGTCGCGCAGCAGGAAGGCGGCGCGCTCCTGAAGAAAGGGCGCGGCGTGGACCTGGTGGTCGGCACGCAGCAGATCAAGCTGCTGCCGATGCTGGTCAAGGACGCGGTCGCGAAGGCTGCTCCTCGAATCGCGATCGACAATCCCTACGAGGAACCCTCGTTCCCGCTGGGCGTTGTCCGCCGCGGCGATCCCGTCCGGTCGTACGTCACAATCATCGAGGGCTGCAACGATTTCTGCGCTTTCTGTGTCGTGCCGTATACCCGCGGGCACGAGCGAATGCGGTCACGAGCCGAGATCTTGAATGACGTGCGCGAAGCCGCCGGCAGCGGCCGCCGCGAAGTGCAGCTACTTGGACAAATCGTGAATCACTACCAGGCCCCGGACGATCCGTCGTGCGATTTCCCGGCACTGCTCGAGGCGGTGCACGAGGTGCCCGGCATCGATCGCATCCGCTTCGCCAGCCCGCATCCGCGGCACACCAGCGACCGCGTGATCGCCGCCGTCCGCGACCTGCCCAAAGTCTGCAAGCACCTGCACCTGCCCGTGCAGTCCGGATCGTCGCGCGTACTGGCGATGATGCGGCGGCGCCACACGCGCGAGGAGTACCTGGATCTGGTTGCACGCATTCGCGCGGCTATCCCGAACGTGCAGCTATCGACCGATATGATTGTTGGCTTCCCAGGGGAGACGGCAGCCGACTTCGACGAGACGCTGAGCCTGACCGACGCGGTCGGCTACCACAGCATGTTCTCGTTCAAGTACTCGGAGCGTCCCAACACGCTGGCCTCGAAGCGGATGCCGGACGATGTGACGGACGAAGAGAAGACGCGGCGGATCGTGGCCTTGCAGTCGCTTCAGCGGTCGGTCCAATCGAACCTCTTCCAGCGGTCGATTGGCACGACCGAGGAAGTGCTGGTGGACGCGACCAGCCGCCGGCGGGAGTGGGAACTGACCGGCCGCACCGGCGGCAACACGGTGGTCAACTTTCCTGGACCGCCGGGATGGCTGGGGCGGCTGGTCGACGTGACGATAGAACGAACCGGACCGAACTCGGTCTGGGGACAGGCAGTAGGGGACCCACGCTAATGGGGTCTCGCCGTAGCTCGCCAGATGACTGGCGAGCGCAGGCGGAGGCGAACGAATGATCGAAATGAACATCAAGGGGCTGATGGTCGACCCCATCACCAACATGCCCATCATCATCCTGCGCGACACCGACGGGCAGAAGGTGTTGCCGATCTGGGTCGGCGTGTTCGAGGCCAACGCGATCGCGCTGCAGATCGAAAACATCCAGACACCGCGGCCGATGACGCACGACCTGCTGCGCAACATCATCCACGACCTGCAGGCCACGGTCGACAAGATCGTGGTGTGCGACCTGAAGGAGAACACCTTCTACGCGATGATCCACCTGCTGACCCCGCTCGGTCCGGTGGCGATCGACGCGCGGCCAAGCGACGCCATCGCGCTGGCGCTGCGGACGCGGGCACCGATCCTGGTGGACGAGAAAGTCATCGATCACGCCAAGACCGTGGATCTGTCTAACGAGAAGCAGGACAGCGACCGCCTGCAGCAATGGCTCGAGCAGCTCGACCCGGACGACATGGGCAAATACAAGATGTGAGAAGTGAGAAGTACTTCAGACTTCTGACCTCTCACTTCTGACTTCCCAATGTCGGCGGGCCGACAATTCCTCTAAGTGCCTGCCATTTCACGTGTTAGCTGTCTGAATTTCCGCACACTTCCCGCGCCGCCATCGCCGGCAATTTGACTCTCACGGCTTGCCCCCCCTAGAATGCGTGAGGAACCCGCACAGACCTGCTCGATGATTCTCAGTATTGCCAACCAAAAAGGCGGCGTGGGTAAGACCACCACCGCCATCAACCTCGCAGCCGCTCTTGCCATGCGCGGCAAGCCGACGCTGCTCATCGACCTCGATCCGCAAGGCAACAGCAGCATGTCGTTCCTCGACATCCGCACCGCCACGCGAAGCATGTATGACGTCTTCGTGGACAACACCGTGCAACTCGCCGACGTGATCGTCCCGGCGACGTTGCCGAACCTGTGGATCGCGCCGGCCCGCATCGCGCTGGCCAAGCTGGAGTCGCGGCTGGTCGGCGAGCTCGACGCGCCGTTCCGGCTGAAGGATGAACTGGCCAAGCTCGAACAGCAGTTCGCCAACGTCGTGATCGACTGTCCGCCGGCCCTGGGCCTGCTGACCATCAACGCGCTGGTCGCGTCCACGCACTTGCTGATCCCGATTCAGTCGTCGTACTTCGCGCTCGAAGGCACCGACGATTTACTCGAGACCATCGAGAAGGTCCGCCAGCGGCCGAACCCCGAGCTGCAGATCCTGGGCGTGGTCATCACCATGCACGACAAACGCACCGCCTTGGCGCGCGACATCCAGGAGCAGATCCGGAAGGTGTTCGGCGACAAGGTCTTCCGCACCGTGATCAGCAAGAGCGTGCGGCTCGAGGAAAGCCCGGCCTACCGGGAATCGATTTTCACGTTCGCGCCCGAATCATCGGGCGCTACCGAGTACTACAGTTTGTGTGAAGAGGTGATCGACCGTGCCTAAGCCTCGCGGATTGCCGGACAACCTGCGGATGCGCCACGACGCGCATTACGTCGAAACCCTGGCCGCCTCGGCCGGAGCCCCGGTCGGACGCATGGTGCCGATCGACCAGATCGACCCCAACCCCGACCAGCCGCGCCAGGCCATGGGCGACCTGGCCGAGCTCATCTCGTCGGTCACCGAAAAGGGGATCATCGAGCCGCTCGTGGTCCGCCAGCGCGGGCCGCGCTACCAGATCATCGCCGGCGAGCGCCGCTACCACGCCTCGGTCCAGGCCGGGCTGACCGAGCTGCCGGTCGTCATCCGTGACGTCGACGACCGCGAGATGCTCGAACTGGCCCTGGTCGAGAACATCCAGCGCAAGGACCTGACGCCGTTCGAAGAATCCGAGGCCATGCAGGCCTTGGCCCAGCGCTGCGGCTACACCCACGAGGATTTGGCGAAGCGGCTGGGGAAGTCGCGCACCTCGATTACCGAGGGCTTGTCGCTCAACGGCATTCCGCCCGAGGTTCGGAAGGTGTGCCGCCTGGCGGGCATCACCAGCCGGTCGTTGCTGCTGCAGGTGGTCCGCCAGGGCGACCCGCAGAAGATGCTGGCGCTGGTCGAGAAGATCGCCAGCCAGGGCGCGACCCGTGAACAACTCCGCAAAGACACCCAGAAGGTCAAACCTGGACGCCCCAAGGCGTTCGTGTTTGCGTTCAGGCCGCCAAGCAAGGCGTTCAACCTGCGCCTCAGCTTCAACAAGAAGAACGCGAGCAAGGACGAAGTGATTGCCGCGCTCGAGAACATTCTTCAGGAACTGAAGCACGCGAAGTAGAAAGAGGCTTGGGGCTTGAGGCAAAGCCTCCCCAAGTCTCAAGCCCCAAGCCACTTAGTTAACATAAGATGTATTATCAGACCTTTGTCTTATTGTTAGATAAACACGCCTGTGGAAGGTTTGTTGGCTGTTTATGCCGGATTGCCGGGCAACTGCCCTAGAGATACCAGTCGGCGGACGCCGAACCAGATTCGGGAGCGATGACCGTCCACGAACCGGCATGCGGCAAGGCTTCGAGCACGGCGCCGGAACGGTCGCGGACCTGGATCCCGAACGCCAGGTTCTGACCCGGCACCGCCTCCAGCCGGTCGGTCGGAATCACCACCTCCACCAGCTCATCCACTGAGACCCAGACCGACTGGACCGGGACCACCAGGAGTCCGGGGCTCGAAACCACGACCGCCAGACTCACCGAGCTCGAGGCCATCAGGTCCACGATCGCCGGACCTGAAAGTCGAAGGCACAAGGTGCCGTCGGTACCGAACGCCACCAGCACGTCGGCGATCCGCGACGGCGGCGCCACCTCGTGCATGGCGCCGGCCGGCCGGCCCAGCGGTAGCCGGGCCGCCCCCACCCACTCGAAGTAACTGGTCTCCCGGCCGTCGAGCCGGACCGACACCCGGCCGGTGGGCCGCAGCGAATCCGGCGCGGGGCCGGTGGAGATGTTCGAGGCGTGGAGCTCATCCGGCACCGGGACCCCAAGCGCCGAATAGGCATTTCGCAAATGGCGGCGGAACAGGTCGTCGAAGTCGCGGTCGTGATCGGATGAGTGGTCGTCGCCGTACCACCAGAACCAGTCGCTGCCTTCGGCGATGAGCAGTTCCTCGAATGCCCGGTCGCGGTCCGCGGCCGGCACCGACGCCGACTCGCGGTCGAAAGCGGCGCGGGCCTCGGCCAGTTGCGACCAGGCGCGGTGGTCGTCGCGATGGCCAATCCAGATGTAGAAGTCGGCGTTGATCCAGGAGCCCGGATAAATGGACGGCAGCGGCGCGGCCGGGCCCTTCGCCGCCTCGGCCATGGTGACCGTGCGGATGTCGGCGGCGGTGGTGAGCGCGCCATAGAGCGCGCGCAGGAACGGGCGTCCGCCGCCTGGGTAGTGCTCCCAGGCGTTCTCGCCATCGAGGATCACGCTGACCGTCGCGTCTTCCCCGCCGGTGGCCGCGCTGAACCGCCGGCCGGCCTCGCGCACGCGCTCGACGAAATCGGCGGCGGCGGCTTGCGCGTCCCACGACTGGTAGTGAAAGCCGATGCGGTCCGACAACGCGTGATCCCTGAACAACGCGACCGGCCCTTGCGGGCCCACGCGATACGGGCGATACAGGAGGTCGGCCCGCACGGCGTGGCCGAAGCCGTCGCGCGGCATCGCCGCGCCGAGCGAACGCGACAGGATGTCTTCGTCGGTCGCCAGCCACCGCACGCCGGCGCCGGCCATCAGGGCCACGGCCTCGTCCGACACCGACCCCTCGGAGGGCCACATTCCAGAGGGACGCCGGCCAAACGCCGCTTCGTGAAACGACAGCGCCCGCTCCACCTGCGCGCGCGCATCGTCCGGGCGGACAAACCGCGTGCGCGGCCGGCCCCAGTTCGGATGCGTGCGCAGCGCCGTGTCCGAGTCGCACAGCAGCGGCAGAATCGGGTGGTAGAACGGCGAGCACGATAATTCGGCCTGGCCGCGCTCGCTCGCCTCGCGGTACGCGGGCACCACGAGGCTTAGCAGCTCGAGTTCGATCTCGCGGAGCGCGGCCTTGTCGGCTTCGGTGTAGCCGCGGTCCTTCGCAATCAGGGCCAGCAGTCGCGGATCGCGCGCGAGCCAGTCCGGGTCCATCCACGCCAGCTTGTGCCAGACCTGCAGGTCGCGCAGGTCGTCCGGCGTGAACGGCTGGCGGGCCTGGCGGATGGCGTGGAGCTCGGCATAACGCGGAAAGGGACGGATCATCCGCTCGTACGGCGCGTGGAACCCGTTGGCCACCAGCCAGCGGGCCTCGTCTTCGGTCAGGTCACGGGCCGGCTTGAGGCCGAGCACGAGATGCCGGTCGCGGGCCCGGTCCGCGGCAAAGGCCTGAACCTGGACGATGAGCGAGGGGACGAGGTTGAAGGTGACGCGGACGCCGGGGAATTCCTCGAGCAGGGCCACCATGCCCCAATAGTCCTTGATGGCGTGCAGACGCACCCACGGGAGGATGTGCTCCCCCGTCGCCAGGTCCTCGTAGTACGGCTGGTGCATGTGCCAGAGCAGCGCGAGGTTCACCATGGGCAATAATGGAGGCAGCCCAGCCCCATGCGAATGCGCGTCATCGACCGGTACGTGATTCGGGAAATTGTCCCGCCGTTCCTGATTGCCCTGCTGGTGTTCACGTTCATCCTGATTATCCCCTTCATCATCGATCTGGCCGAACAGATGATTGCGAAGGGTGTGCCGTGGGGGATGCTCCTGCAGTTGATGGCGACGCTGGTGCCGGCCGCGGCGGCCCTCACCATCCCGATGGCGCTGCTGATCGGCATCCTGGTCGGCCTGGGCCGGCTGTCGGCGGATCGCGAAGTCGTAGTGCTGATGGCGTGCGGCGTGAGCCCGTACCGCCTGCTGCAACCCATCCTGTTTGTCGGCGTGATCTGCTGGGGGTTGTCGTCGTGGGTGCTGCTCAAGGCGATGCCCGACGCCAACCAGACGTTCCGGGAACTCTCCACCAAGATCGTGATGGACCGCGCGGAAGGCGAGGTGCGGCCGCGCGTCTTCTTCGAAGACTTCCCCGGCATCGTGCTCTACGTCAACGAGGTGCCGCTCGGCGGCACCGGCTGGCAGGACGTGCTGGCCGCCGACACCTCGAACCCGTCGCAGCCGGTGGTCTACCTCGCCAAGCGTGGACGCATGCTGGTCGATCGCAACGCCAGGACCATCCAGATGGTGCTGGAAGAAGGCACCCGCCACGCCACCAAGGTGCAGGACCCGTCGGCCTACGAAGTCCTCCGGTTCGACAGCACCATCGTGACGCTGGATCCAGAAAGCGTGTTTCCCCGCCAGGGCCCCGCGCGCGGCGATCGCGAGCTGTCGATCGAGGAGCTGCACGCCAAGGGCGAAGAGATGCGCGCGCAAGGGCTCTCGCCGCACAACCAGATCATGGAGATCCACAAGAAGTTCTCCATTCCGGTGGCGTGCTTCGTGTTCGGCATCCTCGGGCTCGCGCTCGGCGCCAGCCATCGCAAGGACGGCAAGCTGGCGGCCTTCGTGCTCGGCATCGGCGTGATCTTCACCTACTACGTGATCATGTACGGCGGCGAGGCGATGGCGAAGGGCCACCTGATCCCGGCCTGGCTCGCCATGTGGCTGCCGAATTTCGTGCTCGGCGCGGTGGGCCTGGCCATGCTGGTCTCGCGCGCCAAGACCGCCGACTCCCCCATCCGGATTTCGCTGCCGCGGTGGTTCACCCGGCGCGCCGCGGCGACGCCGCAGGCGGGCGACGAGTTGGCGGCGACGGTCGAAGCGGCGTCACCCGGCGGGCGCCGCCGGGTGGTCGTCGTCTTCAAGGTGCCGCAGTTCTCGTTGCCGGGCCCGCGCCTGCTGGATGTTTACCTGGCGAAGCAGTACCTGCGCATCCTCGGCATGACCACGGTCGGCATCCTCGGGCTGTTCTACATCTCGACGTTCGTGGACCTGTCGGACAAGTGGTTCAAGGGCCAGACTTCGCTCGGCATGCTCGCGCAGTTCCTGTTCTGGTCGACGCCGCTGTGGCTGACCTACATCATCGCGCTGGCGGTGCTGCTCTCGGCGCTGGTGACCATCGGGTTGCTCACCAAGAACAGCGAGTTGATCGTGATGCGCGCCTGCGGCATCAGCCTGTATCGCACGGCGCTGCCGCTGGTCGTGTTCGCGCTGGCGGCCAGCGCCCTCCTGTTCGCGATGGAAGAACGGGTGCTCGCCACCGCCAACCGCAACGCCGATCGGCTCAAGCACATCATCCGCACCGGCTCGCCGCAGACCTTCGGCGTGTTGAACCGCAAGTGGATCGTCGGCCGCCACGGCGAGGTCTATCACTACCAGTTCTACGATCTGCGGCGGCAGGAGCTGAACAGCCTGTCGGTGTTCAACTTCGACGCGGCCTCGCACTCGATTCGGTCGCGAGTGTTCGCGGCCAAGGCGACCTATGCGCCGGTGGCCGGCCGTGGCGGCCCGGTGCCGCGGTGGCGCCTCGAACAAGGCTGGTCGCGGGAGTTCGGCGCCAAGATGCAGGTGAAGAACTTCGCGCGCTTCGCCGACCGGACGCTGCCGCTCGAAGCCGCCGATTACTTCGTCACCGAAGCCCGCGAGCCGGACCTCATGAACTTCGGCCAGTTGCGCGCCTACGTCGCCGAGTTGCGGGCCAGCGGCTACAACGTGCTCGAGCACGAGGTCGGCCTGTATCGCAAGGTCGCGTTCCCGTTCGTGACGCTGGTGATGACGCTGATCGCGGTGCCGTTCGCGGTGTCCACCGGCAAGCGCGGCGCGATGTACGGCATTGGCATCGGCATCGTGCTGGCGCTGGTCTACTGGACGATGATCAGCGTGTTCGCGGCGTTTGGCGCCGGCGGCCTGCTCGATCCGATGCTGGCGGCGTGGGCCCCGAACCTGATCTTCGGTGCCGCCGCCGCCGTGCTTTTCCTGACGGTGCGCACATGACCCAGCCCCTGCCTCAAAAGCCGTCGCCGATTCGCTACGTGGCCGCCAGCGTGTGCCTGATCTCGGCCATGGTCTGCCTGCCGGCCGGCTTCATCCAGATGGTCATGTCGCTCGAACGCGGCGGCTACGGCACCAACCCGCTCTTCTACGCGGTGGCGTGGCTGGGGCTCGGCGGCGGCCTGCTCGGCCTCGGCATCGCGTTGATGATCTGGGAGCTGAGCGTCCGGCACGGCATCCGGCACTAGGGTCCATCAGCGAACGAACGCGACTTCTGAGATTGTCATTGCACCGGTTGCGCCGGGGCGGCTGTTCAGCGTGTCCACCACGAACAGCAGTGAGTCCACGCGATCGAGCGGCGGCGCGGCGCTCGAGGTCGTGCCGATCGGGCGAAACCCGCTCAGCGGCAGATCCACCATCCTCGTCGTCGAGTCGGCATGGAAGGTCATTCCCCACCGCTCCGTCTCACCGCCGGCCCGCAGTTGGATCCAGGCCCGGATGGGCGCCGCGGCCCTGACGATGAACCGCACGCGATCGACACCGCCGAGGCCGCCAATCGTCGGCAGCTGCACGGCGGCGAACTGCCCGGCCGGCGCGCCGGGCGAGAGCCCGAATCGCCAGCCGATGGGCGGCTCGCCGGCAAATCGCCGATCGCGCGCATCATCCACCGGCGCTTCCACGAGCTCGCTGAGGTCACGCGCACCCTTCTCGATGGTGACTTCCGCCGTGCGCCCCGGAATCCGCGACACCGGCTCGGCGGGCGGATCGACCGCGGCCAGGCTGCGCACGAGGCCGACGTAGATCGGGTTCGAGAGCAGCCACGGCACGGCGGGTGTGCCGGGCGCGCCGGGCACGTGCGCCTCGACGCGATACACGCCGGACTCGCTGGCCGTGACCTCGAGTTCCATGGCCACGGCGTCCCGCACCCGCTGGCCATTTCTCAGCATCACCAGCGTGGTGCCGGGCGGTCCGCTGATGCGCGCCCGCAGCGTGACGCCGGCGCTGATCGCCAGCGTGTCGCCCATGCGCGCGGTCTGGCCGCCGCCGGTGGCCGTGAATGCGAGCCCGCCAGGGGTGGCCAGGGCATCGAGCACCGTAAACGCGCGCCCCTGGCGGATGGCGCCAAGCACGGCGGCCGCGTCGGCCGCACCGTCTCCGCTCAACGCCTGGTCCAACACCACGTGGTTGGAGAAGGTGCGAAACACCGCCTCGTACGAGGGGACGGGCAAGTGAAAGGTCGACAGATCGGGATCGGTATTCTGCCGGAAGCCGAGGCGCGCGTGCGCGTCAGCGGCGGCCAGCGCCGGCACCGACCGCGTGAGTCCCATCGCGTCCCACCGCTCGAGCAGGGCGTCCGGCCGGTCGAGCAACGCCGCCATCGAGCCGGCCGAGCGGAACCAGTAGCTCAACACCGAACGCGCCAGCGACCCGGCGGCCTCATCGCGCCAGCCGCTGTCGGCGTTGACCCACTCGATGCCGTCCGCGGCCGCGTCCCACGATTCCCAGCGCAACGACGGCCGCGGCGAGTCCGGGTGCGCCGCAAACCCGACGCCGCCGAGACGATGCACGTCCTCGAGCACATCGCCCGCCGCGCCGGCGAACGGATACGGCGTGGCCGGCAAGCCCAGGGCCACCAGGTGTCCGCCCGAGGTGTTGAGCTCAACCGCGTCGATCACCAGCACGCCGTGGCGATACCGCGGCGCGTCGGGCGGGCGCGTGCCATCGCCGTGGTCGGTAACGATGATGAACCGCAGGCCGGCGCGTTGCGCCGCCGCGGCCATCTCGTCGATGGAGGCGCTGCCGTCCGATCGATCGGAGTGCATGTGATACGCCCCGCGCGCCGTGGCGCCGCCGTCTGCGAGCGCGGGCGCCGGTAACACCGCGGGCGGCAGCATCGCCCACACCGCCAACGCGGCCAGGGCGGCGAGCAGGGCGAGCGCCTTGAGGGCGCGAGGCCGGATTGGGCGCGTCATTAGTGGCACGGGTCAGGTCCGCGGATGAAACCGGTCGTACACCGCGCGGAGCCGTGCCTCAAGGATATGCGTATAGATCTGCGTCGTCGAGAGATCGCTGTGGCCGAGCATCATCTGAATGGCGCGGAGGTCGGCGCCGCGCTCCAGCAAATGCGTGGCGAACGAGTGACGCAGCACGTGCGGGCTGAGCGCGCCGGTGAGCCCGGCTTGAAGGCCGTACGCTTTCAGGATCTTCCAGAAGCCGACCCGCGTGAGCCCGGTGCCCCGGTTGGCGTTGACGAAGAGCCGCGGCGACGACCGCTTCTTCAACAGGACCGGGCGCGACTCCTTGAGATAGCGGGTCACCCACGACGCCGCCTCGTCGCCGAGCGGCACCAGCCGCTGCTTGCGGCCCTTCCCTGTCGTGGTCAGGTAGCCGCTCTCGAGGTTGACGTCCTGCGGTTTCAGGTTGATCAGCTCCGACACGCGAAGGCCGGTCGCGTAGAGCACCTCGATCAAGGCGCGATCGCGAATGCCACGCGGTTCCGACGTGTCGGGCGCCGCCAGCAATTTGTCGACGTCGTCCATCGACAGGAATTTCGGCAGCGTCTTCCAGGCGCGCGGCGCGATCAAGTCGTCGGCCGGGTTGACGGTGCGATGGCCCGACACCACGAGAAACCGGTAAAAACCGCGGAAGCACGCCACGGCGCGGGCCACCGACCTGGGCGCCCGCCCTTCGCCCATCAACTGACGGACCAGCGCTTCGAGCGCGCGGCGGTCGAGGTCTTCGGCGGGCTTCTCCAGGCCGGCGGCGAATTGCAGCAGCTGGGTGAGGTCGCGGCCGTAGCTTTCCACCGTGTTGGGCGACAGCCGCCGCTCCACCGCCAGGTGGGATAGATAGGCATCGACCAGCGCGCTCACCACAAGAGGATAGTCCGGCTAAAGCCGGACGCCACATGGATAGTCTGGGGTCAGCCGGACGCGCATCTCTTGCCCGATGCGTCATTGACAGCGGGAACACTGGGGACTAGCATCAGCTGTTCCCTTGATCGCAATAGAGACTCTCTAGTGGCCGCAACACGTTCGAGATGGCAGTCCCTCCCCACCGAAGCCATTAATCCCGCTTCGCTCAACATCGACAAGCTCGACGCCGGGGGCATTGTTGACCTGATGCTGGCCGAAGACCGGCGCATGCTCAACGCCGTCCAGAAGGAGCGCGACCGCATCGCGCTCGGCGCCGACATGTGCGCGAAGGCCCTGCGCAAGGGCGGCCGCCTGGTGTTTGTGGGCGCCGGCACCAGCGGGCGGCTGGGCGTCGTCGAATCGGCCGAGATGCCGCCGACGTTCGGGACCAACCCGCTGCTGGTGCAGGGCATCATGGCCGGCGGCAAGAACGCCATCATCCGCGCCAAGGAAGGCTCCGAAGACAACTACGAGGAGGGCGCCCGCGCCATCACGCGGCTCGACCCCACCAAGAAGGACGTCGTCATCGGCGTGTCGGCCAGCGGCATGACGCCCTTCGTCCGAGGGGCGCTGACCAGCGCCCGCAAGGCGGGCTCGCGCGTCGTGTTCGTGACCTGCGACCCGCGCAACGAGCTGCAGGCCTTCGTCGACCTCACCATTGCCCCGGCCGTGGGCCCCGAAATCATCGCCGGTTCAACGCGGCTCAAGGCCGGCACCGCGACGAAACTCGTCCTCAACATGCTGACGACGTCGGCGATGATCCTGATCGGCAAGACCTACGGCAACCTGATGGTGGACGTGAATGCCCTCGGGTCCGAGAAGCTGCGCGATCGCGCCCGCCGCATCGTCCACATCGTGACCGACCTCGACTACGACGAGTCCGACAAACTCCTGAAGCGCGCGCATTGGAACGTCAAGGTCGCCATCGTGATGCAGAAGGCCGGGCTGACCTACGCCAAGTCCGTCACCCGGCTGCGCAAGTCCGACGACCTGATCCGCGAAGCGATCGGCGAAGACATCGAGCCCCGCCTCAAAGCCCTGATCGCCGGAACCCTCTAGGCCAGCCCGCTCGACGCGCCGCGGTCGAGCATCACGGTGACGCGCGGATGCACCTGCAGGAACGACGCCGGCAGCTGCGTGGTGATCATGCCGTCGATCATGCCCGCCACGGCCTCGCTCTTCTCCGCGCCCGTCGCCATCAACACAATTTCCTGCGCGTGAAGGATCGTCGCCATGCCCATCGACAGCGCGTGGGTCGGCACCCGGCTGAGGTCGCCGCCAAACAGTCCGGCGTTCGAGGCGCGGGTCTCGCCCTTGAGCTCGGCGACGTGGGTCTCGGCGTCGAGCGCGGCGGACGGCTCGTTGAAGCCGATGTGGCCGTTGGCGCCGATGCCGAGAATCTGGATGTCGATGCCGCCGGCCAGTTCGATGGCGCGCTCGTAGCGCGCGCACTCCGCCGCCAGGTTCAACGCCCGGCCGTTGAGCATCCCGATGTTCACCGGCTCGATGCGCAGGTGATCGAACAACTCCGCCTGCATGTAGGAACGGTAGCTGCCGGCGTCCCCCGCGCCCAGGCCGACGAACTCGTCGAGGTTGAACGTGCGCACCTGCGACCAATCCACGTGCCCGCGATGGCTCCGCGACCGGATCTCCCGATAGAGCGCCACCGGCGTGCGGCCGGTGGGCAGCCCGAGGACGATGCGGGGTTTGAGGGAGATGGCTTCGATCAGGCGAATGGCCAGCGTCGAAGCCAGGACATCTTCGTTCTCGAAACGTTCAATATTCACTGCGGTGTGGCACGCAAGGCGTCACGGTAAGGAGGCACGCGGACGCCGCCGCCGGCCTCCGCGCGGGCCAGGCGCACGGCGCCGATGGCCGGTTCAACCGACAACAGGGAAACGCTGCAGCGCGGCGCCACTTCGGCGAGCCGCGCTGTCACTTCGGCCGCCAGCCAGCGGGCATTGCGGATCAACCCGCCTGACAGCAGGACCGGGAACTGCTCGCCGCGCATCTCGAGCCTGGCGATCACTGACGCCGCCGCCAGCGTCAGCTCGTCGGCGGCCTCGCGCATGATCTCGGTGGCCACGGCATCACCCTCGGCCCGCGCGCGCTCGACGGTTTCGCCGAGCGACGCGATGGCGCGCCGCCCCTGGGCGTGATCGTAGATCGCGGTCACGAGCTGCTCAGGCCGCGCCAGCGAGAGATGCGCGAGCACGAGCGGCGTGAGCCGCGTGCGCGGACCGCGCCCGTCGGCGTCGCGGACCACCGCGGCCAGCGCCCGGCGGCCAATCCAGTAGCCCGAGCCTTCGTCGCCGAGCGACGAGCCCCAGCCACCGGCGCGGGCGGCCACCCCGTTCTGGTTCACGCCATAGGCAATTGAGCCGGTGCCCGAGATCAGGACCACGCCCGGACTCACGCCGCCCGAGCCCGCTTGGAGCGGCACGCCGGCGACCAGCGCAATCAGCGCGTCGTTGACGATCAGCGTGTGGGAGCGGAAGCCGAGGCGCCGCATGATTGCGCCGATGAGCTGGCCGTCACCCTCGCGGTCCACGCCGGCCAGTCCCAGGCACACGGCGGCGGGCGGCGACGGCTGGCCTGCCATCGCCGCATCGATCACGTGGTGCAGGATTTTTTCGACTTCGAGCTCGCCGTGCGCCTGGAGGTTGGCGCCGCTGGCGCGGCCCTCGCCCACCACCCGGCCGTCCGCATCCGCGAGCAGGGCCACCGTCTTGGTGCCGCCCGCGTCGATGCCCAGCACATGCATCCACCTAGCTTACAGCCCGGGCCCTGGCCACGGCAGGCCGGAGGCATGCTAAATTGTTGTGTTCTCCATGCTGCGCACCACTCCCCCCGTGGTCGCGCGTCTCGCCTCTGGCGCGGCGCGCTCGTGCCGACGACACGCGTTCTGGCTGGCGGTGCTCGCCCTGGTGGCGACCGCCGTGTTCCGCACGTCTGCCGTCGCCCCTGCGCATCTGTCCACCGTAGCGCCAAGCGCGAAGGTGGAAACCCGCGCGCTGTGGGTGACCCGGACCACGCTCGGCTCTCCGGACGCGATTCACCAGATGGTGCGCGCCGCCGAAGCCGGCGGCTTCAACACGCTGTTCGTGCAGGTGCGCGGGCGCGGCGATTCGTATTACAGCGGCACGATCGAACCGCGGGCCGCCGAACTCGCGGCCAGACCGTCGTTTGATCCGCTGGCGGCCGTGCTCGAAGACGCCCACGCGGCGGGCCTGAAGGTGCACGCCTGGGTCGCCGTCAACCTGGTGTCGAGTTCGGTCAGCCTGCCGGCGTCGCGCGAGCACGTGATCTACCGCGCGCCTGAATGGCTGATGGTCCCGCGCGAACTGGCCGCCGAGATGAAGAAGGTGGACGTGCGCAGTCCCGCCTACCTCGGCCGCCTGGCCCGCTGGACACGCGCGCATGCCTCCGAAGTGGAAGGCCTCTATACCTCGCCGGTCCATCCGGCGGCGCAGTCGCATGCGGCGGCGGTGATTGGCGAGCTGGTCCAGAACTACGCGGTAGACGGCGTGCACCTGGATTACGTGCGCTTCCCGAGCGAGGACTTCGACTACAGCCCATCGGCCATCGAGCTCTTCAAGAGCACGATTCTGCCGGACCTGACCGACCAGGAGCGCCGCGAGGCGGCCGCGCGTGAAGTGCTGGACCCGGCGGCCTATCCCAACCTGTTTGCCGGGCGCTGGAACGAGTTCCGCCGCGGCGGGCTGACCGAGCTCGTGGTGAAGGTGCGGACCGCGGTGAAGACGGCGCGCCCCGGCGTGATCTTCAGCGCCGCCGTCGTGCCGGATGCGCGGCAGGCCGCCGATTCGCGGATGCAGGACTGGCGCTCCTGGCTCGACCAGTCCCTGCTCGACGTGCTGTGCCCGATGGCCTACACCACCGACGCCGGCGTGTTTCAGCAACAGATTGCCGCCGCCCGGGACTACGCCGGCAGCGTTCCAGTGTGGGCCGGCATCGGCGCCTATCACCTCAGCCCGGCGCAAACCGTCCACTACATCGCCACCGCGCGCAGGCTCGGCGCCGCCGGCATCATCCTGTTCTCGTACGACGCGCTGACCGCCCCGCCCAACAGCGCCGGGACCCTGAGTGAACTGGGCCGTGCCGCGTTTGGAGCGGGTTCAGACTAGACTGCGTCTGGTTCCATGACGCTTTCCGCGGTTGATTACGCCGTCATTGGCGTTTACCTGCTCGCGATCACGGCCTTCGGGTCCTGGTTCGCGCGCTACCAGAAGACCACCCGCGACTACTTCCTCACCGACCGCAGCGTGCCGTGGTGGGCGATCTGCTTCACGGTGGTCGCCACCGAAACCAGCACGCTGACCTTCATCGGCATTCCGGCGCAAGCCTACGGCGGGAACATGACGTTCCTGCAGCTGGCGCTCGGCTACATCATCGGCCGCATCCTGGTCAGCATCCTCTTCATCCCCGCCTACTTCCGCCGCGAGCTGTTCACGTCGTACGAGCTGCTCCAGCGGCGGTTCGGCACGAAGGTCAAGACACTGGCGGCGGTGATCTTCCTCATCACCCGATCGCTGGCGGACGGCATTCGCCTGTTCACCACCGCGCTCGTCATCTCCATCGTCACGCAGGTGCCGGTGACCTGGGTCGTGCTCCTGCTCGGCGCGGCCATGATCGTCTACACGATGCGCGGCGGCGTGTCGGCGGTGATCTGGACCGACGTGGTGCAGATGTTCGTCTACCTGGCCGGCGCCATCGCGGTGGCGGTCGCCTTGCTCAACCGCATTGACGGCGGCTGGGCCGAGGTGGTCCGCGTCGGCCGGGAGACCGGCCGCTTCGCCGTGATCGACGCCTCGTTCGATCTGTCGAAGGCCTACACCCTGTGGGCCGGCCTGCTGGGCGGCGTCGCCCTCACTCTCTCGACCCACGGCACGGATCAGTACCTCGTGCAGCGACTGCTCTCCGCGCGCAGCGCCAGGGAAGCGTCGCGCGGCCTCGTGCTGAGCGGCTTCATCGTCTTTGCCCAGTTCGTGTTGTTCCTGCTGATTGGCGTGATGCTCTACGCGTATTACCTGCAGGTCCCGGTCCCGCAATCGCTGTCGCGCGCCGACCAGATCCTGCCGATCTTCGTGGTCAGCGAGCTGTCGAACGGGCTCGCCGGCTTCATCGTCGCCGCCATCGTCGCCGCCGCGCTGTCGCCGTCGCTCAACGCCATGGCGGCCACGACCATCAGCGACTTCTACCTGCCCTACATCAACCCGTCGGCCGACCAGGCCACGCAGATGCGGATGTCGAAGCTGGCCACGGTCGGTTGGGGCATCGTGCAACTGGCGGTGGCCATCGGCGCGCAGTTCATGCAGCGGTCGGTGCTGGACGCCGGCCTCGCGGTGCTGTCGTTCGCATCAGGATCGGTGCTGGGCGCCTTCCTGCTCGGCACGCTGGCGCCGTCGGTGAGCGAGCGCGACACCTTCATCGGCATGCTCGCCGGGCTGGCGGTGATGACGGCGGTGTGGTGGGGCACGCCGGTGGCGTTCACCTGGTATGTCCTGATCGGGGCGGTCACCACCTGCGTGGTGGCGTTCGGCATGTCGATGGTGGCGCCGCCGGCCGCGTCGCCGCGCGCCTGACCGTGACGGCCCACTTCCCGCGCGCCACCGCCGTGCTCGACCACGCGATCGCGGCGCGGGTGTTTCCGGGCGCGGTGGTCGAGATCGGCCGCTCCGACGGCCCCCTCGCAACCGTGGTCCGCGGCTCGCTGACCTACGCTGCTGATTCACGCGCGGTCGATCCCCTCACCATTTACGACCTGGCTTCGCTCACCAAGGTGCTGGCATCGACGCCGCTGATGGTGGCGGAAGTGAAGGGCGGACGCATGCGGCTCAACGATCGCGTGCGGCATTGGATCCCGGCATGGACCGGGGATGACCGCCAACTGGTCACCATCCAGGATCTGCTCGAACACTGCTCGGGGCTGCCGGGCCACCGGCGCTATTGGGATCAACGCCATGGCCGGGCGTCGTTCGAGCTGGCCATTTGCGAAGAACCGCTCGACTACCTGCCCCGCACGCAGTCGGTCTACAGCGATCCGGGCTTCATGCTGTTGGGTTTTGCGCTGGAACACGCGGCCGGCGATCCGCTCGATCGGCTCTTTGACCAGTGGCGCGCGCGCGAGCTCGGTCCAAATCTCGAGCTGGCGTTTCGACCCGAAGCCGGGTGGCTCGATCGCATCGCGCCGACGGAGGACTCGCCGCAGGGCGACGAGCGGCGCGGCGAGGTGCACGACGAGAACTGCGCGGCGCTCGACGGTGTCGCCGGGCACGCCGGCCTGTTCGGCACCGCCGCCGCCGTCGGCGCGTGCGCGCGGTGGTGGCTCGCGTGTGCCGACCTGCCGGCGTTCGCGCGCAAGAGCCACACGCCGGGCAGTTCGCGCGCGCTCGGCTGGGACACGATGCTCCACACCTCGTCTTGCGGCACGCGCTTGTCGCCTCGAGCCATCGGCCACACCGGGTTCACCGGCACGTCGCTATGGATCGATCCGGCGCAGGATCTGTATGTGGCGTTTCTCTCGAACCGCGTGCACCCCTCACGCGACGGCGAAGGGATCCAGGAGGCGCGCCGCGCGCTCCACGACGCGGTGGTCGAGGACCTCTCGGTCTAAGCCCTATTGCCCCGGCGGACGCGGCGGCCCCGGACGGCCAGACGATCCTGCAGGCATGCCGAACGCGCCCGGGCGCTGCTGCTGTCCCGGCTGCTGCCCCGGCATCGCCCCGGGCTGCTGCATCCCAGAACCCGGCCCTCCGGGCCGCTGTGCCGTCTGAAGGTAGACAAACGCCCACTCGTTGTACTTGTCGCGGCCGTTATAGAGCTTCAGGGAGGTTTCCTTGCTCTTCGAGGTGACCCCGATGATGCCGCCGGCCCCGGTCGCACCGGTGCTGCCAGGGCCCTGCTGCAACCCTTGTTGCGCGGGTGTGCTCAGTCTGGCACTGCCCTGTTGCCCGGTGCCGCCCTGCTGACCGGACCGGGTGGCGCCCCCGGGCGCGGTCACGGCCTGGCCCGCCTGGTTGGCGTAGATCGGCTGGAAGTCGTCGTTGGTAATCGGATCCTTGTATTTCTTGCGGAGAAACCGTTGCTGAACCAACACGTCAATCGTCGGCGGCGCCGTATTGGCGAACTTTCGCTGGAACAGGCCAATGGCGCGAGCGTACTGGTTCCCGCGGAAGATCAGTTCCTGCTCCTTTTCGCGCGTCGCCAGGGTTGTCCAGGCGGGCAGCACCGCGCCCATCAAGACGGCCATCACGCTCATGGCGACGAGCAAAGCCGCCATTGCATAGCCTCCTTGACCCGCTAACTTCATGAGTCTATTATCCTTAACAGTCCATCCAGTGTCACGTTTACGCCCGCTCCACCTTTTGGTCCTGCTCGCCGTGTGCTCGTTGTGGGCATGCGACAAGGTACCTTTGACTTCGCCGACGGGTTCGACCGTGACGTTGACGGTAAGCAACACTTCCATCCCCATCAATGGTACGGCAGAGGTCACCGCTGCCGTGATCGAGTTGGGTGGCACTGCAGTACATGACGGCACGATGGTCACCTTCGTCGGCGCGTTCGGCAACTTCACGCCGCCTGAGGCGCCGACGGTGGGGGGCGTTGCGAAAACGATCTTCACGGGAACCGGATCGGGCACGGCCAAGATCGGCGCGTTCTCGGGGGCTGCGAAGGCCACCGAAGTTGAAGTCAAGGTCGGCGGCGCGGCAGCGGAGCGGGTGACCGTCAGGACGGAGCCGGCGACGATTCCACAAACCGGCGGTACGGTCACGGTGATCGCATCTGTTCTGGATGCCAGCGGCAACGCCCTTCCCAACACCCCGATCAGCTTCACCGTGGATCAGGGCTCGCTCAGTTCGAGCTCTTCGACCACCGACGCCAGAGGCGACGCCCGAGTGACCCTGACGACGAACCGCACCACCAAGGTGACCGCCAACGTCGCCGGAAAGTCGGCGGAGTTCACTGTGACTGCGCTCAGCGCTCCGACGGTTGCCATTTCGGGATGCACGGCCGTCCAGTCAGTGGGCGTCTCGGTGAACTGCACGATCACGCCCACCGTCAGTACTGGTGGGAGTCCAATCCAGAACGTCACGGTTAATTGGGGCGACAGTTCAGGCGAACAGCCCCTCGGCAGCATCACCGGTGCAACATCGGCCTCGCACACCTACACGACGCCCGGCAACTACACGATGACCGCCGCCGCGACCGACCTGAATTCGCAGCGCGGCACCGCCGCGATCACCTTCGTCGTCAATCGCGTCCTGCCAACGATCACCCTGACTGTTCCGGTGTCCGGCACCGCGGGGGTTCCCGTCGCGATGTCGGTCGCGCCACCGGCCACCCCCAACCAGCCGATCACCGGCGTGACCGTGAATTTCGGTGACGGCACATCGCGAACGTTTGGCGCGATTACCGGCTCCACCGGGTTCACGAAGACCTACGCGAGCGAAGGCGGTTACACCATCACCGCGACAGTCACGGATGCGAGCGGCCAGCAGGGACAATCCTCGGCAGCCATCGTGATCAGCCGGGGCGCAGGGCCAACAGCAAGCCTGACGGTTCCGACACCTCTCACGCGGAATGTCCCAGCGACGTTTACGGTGACCGCAACTCCCGCGACGGGAGGAGCGCCGATCTCCAGCGTGGTGGTCACCATGACCGATGGCACCGTTCTATACTCGAGCTCGGCCGGTGGCCAGTTCGTTTACACCTTCTTGGGCTCAGGTGCGACGACCCTCACGACGAGGGTCACCGACACGGCCGGCAATGTTGGGCAGCATCAAGTCGCTGTAAACATCAATCCGTAGTGATCCATCACCGGGGGCAACGTTGGTCAAGGTAAAGGGCCAGGGTGCGATTCGCACCCTGGCCCTTTGCCATTCCACACTGACTTGGTCCGGCTAAAGCCGGACGCCACACCCCTCGTCCGGCTAACCGCCTCCGCCAAGGCTTCCGCCTTCGCCAAGGCTACGGCGGACAAGCCGGCGGACAAGCCGGCGGTCAAGAAGCCGGACGCCACATCCGATCAGCCCAATCAGCTCAATCCCAATCCGCGTAGCGCGTGCCGTCGAGCGCCGTCAGTTCCGAGCCGCTCTTCACGTCGTAGATGCCCACCTGCGACGCCGGGTTATTGGCGTCCGGCTCGGCCTGCGTCGTCGTCCAGGTGTCTTTCGACTTGGTCAGCGGGTCGGTCGGCACTTCGCGGATGTAGCCCTCCGACACCAGGTCGGCGAGGTCCGCGGGGTACTTGTTCTTGTCGGCGTAGAACTGGTCGATGGCGTCGCGCATGCGAAACAGGTTCTCTTTCAGCGTCGCCTCTTCGGCCCGGCGCACGCTGTTCCGGTACTGCGTCATGCCCACGCTCGCCAGAATCACGAGAATGGTCATCACCACCAGCAGTTCGATGATCGTGAACCCGCGCGAGCGCGACAACTTTGGAATTTGAACTCTCACGGTTTTCAACTTTCAACTTCCAACTTCTAACTTCCCACTTCCCAACTTCCCACTTCCCAACTTCCCACTTCCCACTTCCCAACTTCCCACTTCCCTAGTCCCAGTCGCGGTATTTGGTGCCGTCAAGCGCCGTGCC
>CAYHCX010000003.1:67837-106973 GCA_964355095.1 uncultured Acidobacterium sp. | reverse complement strand
AGCGAGTTGCGGGTCGTGATCCAGGCGCCGAGGCGCTGCGGCCAGGTCAACGGCGACGGCAACCGCGAGAGCGCCTCGACCACCGGCTCGAGCGGCCCGCGCACGTCGAGCCGCCGGGCCGTGTAGGCCTCGCCGAAGGCAAGTTCAGGGTTGAGGGCCAGGCCGACCAGCGTGCCGGAATCGCGCACGACGAGGTCACCGACCGGCGGGTTCGTGCCGCCGTAGGACGAGGTGCCATCCCATAGTTCGAGGCGGACCCGGGCGGCGGCGATGGAGCGTTGGACGGCGGTGGCGACGACGTGATGCGGGCGCGTCACATTGGGCCTCCTTCAGGTCATTCGTCCTTGGTCACATCGACGGCCAGCCCTCGTTGCAGGCGAAGGACGCGTTCCGCGGCGGGCCAATCCACCATCTCCGCGTAGCCGTCGCGCTCGGCCATCGCCTGCACGTGTGCCAGCCCCAGCGGCCCTCGCTTGTAGCCATCCGGGTGCGCCTCGACGAACACCCGATCGTCGAGGCGCGCGATCGTGATCGGGCGGTAGATGCTCGCGCCGGGCGCGCCGATTTCGACCCGCGTGTACAGCAACGCCACGTCATCCGGGTGGACGCGGATGCAGCCGTGGCTCGCGAAGTTGTAGATGCTGGAGGGCGCAATGGTGCCGTGAATGCCGATGCCGGGCAGCGACGTGCGAATCCAGTGCGCGCCCAGCGGATTCTCCGGTGATGGCGGCATCCTGGTGATGACCGGCTTGCCCTGAGCCCGCATTTCTTCCTGGATCGACACCGGCACGTCCCAGGTCGGGTTCTCTTCCTTGTCCACGACCGTGAAGCTGCCGACCGGTGTCGGCCAACTGCGCAGGCCGACCGCAATCGGGAAGGCGGACACCGTGTCGCCTGCCACCAGGAACAACAGGCGCTGGGGGATGTTCAAGGTGATCTGGAATCGACTGTCGACGACGGCGAGGTGGCGGTTGTCGATGGTCAGCACCTGCCCCGGCACCAGCTTGTCTTGCCGGCGGATGCCGTTGAGCTCGACGATCGCCGCGACGCCGGCGCCGAACCGCGCGCTGACCGAGCCCAGCGTGTCGCCGTCGGCGACCGGGTAGGCGAACACGGAGCCGGTGAGCGCGGTTCGCACAAGGGGAACCTCCTGCGCGCGCGCCGGGTCGCCGGCCCCCGCGGCCAGCACCAGCAGCGCGCACAGCAGGAGGCGCGTCATCAGCAGATCTCGACGTCCACCGGGGGTATCGGGACGAGGTGCGGCGCGACCGTGATCCGGTTGTCCACGTCGGTGATGCCGGGCGCGTGCATCACGGCATTCTCGACGGCTTCCATTTCGGCCCACGACGCCACTTCGCCTTCGAGCCTGACGGCCGAGCCGTCAATCACGATGGCGACACCACGGGCATCGATCTCGGCGCTGCGATGGAGCGCCTGCACGATGCGCCGGCGCAGGTCGCGAACCGACGCCGTCGCCTCGACGCGGATGTAGTTGGTGACGTCGCTGACTCCGGAGATGTGGCGCACGGCCTCGGCCGCGAGCGCGCGAATGAAGTAAGTCGGGACCAGACCGGTGAGCGTGATGTGCCCGCTGTGCACGACCGCCTGCACGGTTTCCGGAATGGCGACGCGCATCCGCAGGGCGGCGTCGATGTCGGCGGCAATCTCTGGATCGGTGCGTCCGAGACGCAGGCGAACCTGGATGTCGTTGGCGACGGCACGGACGCCGCGGATCCGCTTGGCCGCCCGTTCGGCGGCCAGCTTGCCGGCATAGGTGTCGATGAAGCCGGTGAGCGCGACCACGCCGCCGCGCGCGCTGACGCCGACGTCGGTCGCATCCACCTCCGAATCCCACTCGAGCTGTTGCACGACAGCGTCCCGGAGGATGGTGTTGATCTGTGCGGAGGCGGCTGTAGTCATGGCGGCTTTCCTTTGAGGTCCATCAATGCCAAACACGTGCCACCGGAGTATCCTGCTCGGGGAGTTGCCATGACTGCGTCGGAGCGTTCGAACGACGACGAGATACCGAAGAATTGCGCCTTGATCGAGGTAAATGTCGGCGACCTGAAGCAACTCTTCAACTCCCTGGATCCGACGCCGTTTCGCGAACGCGACCTGGATCCGAGGGCCGAGGAATTCATCGCCGGGTGGGCCAGCGAGCTCCACTCGGACGTTCCACTGGCCCTGGTTGTACACGTTGACCTGCAGGCCGTGACCCCGGCTGAGGTGGCCGTCCTGAAGGACGCGATCCGGGAGTTTTTCAAGCAGCGGGCCGTGGTCACGCGGCGCCGCCTCCGGCAGCTGTTCCGGGTCGGCCGCACCAGCCTGATGATCGGGGTCGTGACCGTGGCGTTGTCGATTGGCCTCGGCGACCTGCTCGCCAGGCTGCTGAGCGGCGGGAACTTCGGCGGCATCATCCGGGAAAGTCTGCTGATCGGCGGCTGGGTCGCCATGTGGCGTCCGCTGGAGGTGTTCCTGTACGACTGGTGGCCGATTCGCGCCGAGGCCAGGATGTTCGACCGTTTGAGCGACATGAGGGTTCGCGTCGTGGCGTCCGCGCCTCGCTCCTGACTGGCATCAACCATGCTTGTTCCCTCGGTATAGGGCGCGCCCGCGCCCCATCCTCTGGGAATTAGTGTGCGGTCATGGTGAAACTTTCCGTGCTGGCGCTGGACTACGACGGCACCGTCACGCGCAACGACGCGCTCGACCCGACGGTGCGTGACGCCATCGCCGCGCTCCGGGCCACCGGTGTCACCGTGCTGCTGGTCACCGGCCGCATCCTGAGCGAGCTTCGCCGCGTCGCCGGGGATCTGCACTTCGTCGATGGCATCGTCGCGGAGAACGGCGCCGTCGTCCACTTCCCGGCGACCGGCCACACCAACCGGCTGATGCCGGCGATACCCACTGCGTTGCTCGATGAACTGCGTTCGCGGGGTATTCCCCACCAGGCGGGTGAGTGTCTGGTGGATGCGTCGGCCGCCGACGCGCCGAGGCTGCTGGACGCCATCCGCCGGCTGGAGCTGCCGCTCGTGCTGCTCTTCAACCACGGGCGGGTCATGATCCTCGGACAGGGCGTCAGCAAGGCCACCGGGCTGCACGCGCTGCTGGACATGCTGCGCCTGTCGTCGCACAACATGGTGGCGATCGGCGACGCCGAGAACGACCACGAGTTGCTGCGCCTGGCCGAAGTGGGCGCGGCCGTGGAATGGGGCAGCCCCGCGCTGCGCGCGGCCGCGGACGTGGTCGTGTCCGGTTCGGATCCCGCCGCCGTCGCGGCCTACATCCGCGACCTCGCACGCGCGGGGCAGCTGCCGGTGCCCAGGCATGACCGGCGCCGGCTGCGGCTGGGCCACACCGAAGACGGCCGCGAGTTCTCGCTGTCGGCCCGCGGGCGCAACGTCCTGATTGCCGGCGACGCCAAGTCCGGCAAGTCGTGGGTCGCGGGCCTGCTGTGCGAGCAGTTGATCGTGCACGGCTACTGCGTGTGCGTGATCGATCCCGAAGGCGACTACGGATCGCTCGAGGGCCTGCCAGGGGTATCGGTGCTGGGCGGGGCGGACCCGCCGCCGACACCGCGCGAGGTCGCCCGCGCCCTCCGCTACCCCGATCGCAGCGTGGTCATCGACCTGTCGCAACGTCCGCAGGACGAGAAGATCGAATACATCCGCGCCGTGCTGCCGGTAATCAACGAGATTCGGCGGCGCACGGGCCTGCCCCATCGCGTGGTGGTGGACGAGGCGCACTATTTCCTGCACGACGCCGACACGCCGAGCCTGGTCGACCTCGATCGCAACGGCTATACGTTCGTGACTTACTGGGCCTCGCGCCTGCCGGCGGCGGTGCTGGCGGCCACCGAAGTGATGATCGTGACGAGGGAAACCTCGGCCGCGGAAATCGAGGCGCTGCGCCAGCGCTGCTCGACCTGCGAGGTCAGCCGCGAGCGTTGGTCCGTGCTGAGCCACCTGGCCACGTCGCAGGCCGTGGCGCTGCCGATCACCGAAGAAGCCGGGGGCGACCTCGTGCTGTTCACGCTGGGCCCGCGCATGACGCCGCACGTTCGCCATCGCGAGAAATACGTGGACGTGCCGGTGACGGAGGGCCGCGCCTTCGTGTTCACGCAGCCGGGCGCGGAACCGGGGCGCCGGGCCAAGACGCTGCGGCAGTTCATCGCCGAGTTGGAGCGGCAATCACCTGACGGGTCGGATCATGTCCGCCGGGGCGACTTCTCCCGGTGGATCCACGACGTGTTTGGTGATTTCGCGCTGGCCGCCGAACTGAAGGCGATCGAACAGGCGCCGGGCGCGGTGACCGACCCCGACACGTTGCCGCGGATGGTGAACGCGATTCGCGCGCGCTACGACGTGACTGAAGACTAGCGGTGTCGTCCTGGCAGTCTGAGCGTCCTTGCCATCAGTGCACCGGCTTCACTTGCAGCGCGCGGACGAAGTCCACCAGCGTATCGATGCGCTCCTTGACGGTCGCGGCGTCGCCGCCATCGCGAGAGCGGGCAAACGCATCGCCCCAAACGGGCATGTCGGGCCCGCCGTGGCCGCGAATCGGCTGCTTGCCGTCGATCGTGCGATAGACCACCTCCGAGGGGTACTCGCCGCCATTGCGCTTGGCGATCTCGGTCAGGTCAGCCGGCTTGCGGCGCATGGAGTCGGCCAGCGGTCCGTCGCCGCGGCCGTTCGGGCCGTGGCACGTCGCGCAGTAGGTCCGGTAGATCTCGGCACCGGTGACCCGTTGCCGGCCGGTGTCCTGGGCCGCCGCTGGCGACGCCGCGACGGGCGCGAGGAGGGACACCGCCAATACGACCGCGGCCACCACGCCACCCTTTGTCACCCAGCGATCGGCCACGGGCTCCTGCGGTTCGCGAACGGTCAGGACCGGACATGACGCCAGACGCACCACGCGCTCGGCCACGTTTCCCATCAGGGCGTGCATCAAGGCCCCGTGCCCGTGCGTACCCATGACGATGAGGTCCGGCTTGCGGGCCTCGGCCGCGGTCACGATGGCGCGCGCCGGGTTGCCAAACAGCACCTCGGTCGACACCATGACGCCGGTGAGTTTCGGCGTCAGCGTCAAGAGCTGCCGCTCGGCCTCGTCCCCGAGTTGCTGGCTCCAGTTCGAATACGCGATCGCGTAGGCGTCCATCGACCCGGTCCTGAGCGCGGGGACCTCGCACACGTGAATCAAGTGCAGCGAGGCGCCGAGCCTGGTGGCCAGGGCGTGGGCGTAGTCGAGGGCGCGAGCGGAGTTCGAGCTGAAGTCCACGGGAACGAGGATGCTCTTGATGTCGGGCGTCATGGTCTGGTCCTTTTCTGGGTGACCGTTTGGCAGGTACAGGGCAACCTCCGTGCCAGCCCGTCCCCCCACGGCTCCCGGCGCGGGGCCCCAGGGAACCGCGACATTTCCACGATCCCGTGAAAATTTCCGCGCCGATGCCGGGGTCGCGCGGGGCGAATTCCGCAAAATATCCGCGCGAATACCCTGGAATCGGCGGTTCCGGCCCGATCTGTGCAGAGGCTGCGGCGGAGGCATCTCGACTTGGTTGACCTGGACGCATCGTTCCCCCCCGCCCGCACGTTGACGCCTTTCTTCGAGCCGGCCGGCGTGGCCGTCGTCGGGGCCAGCCGGGAGCGCAACAAGATCGGATCGGAAATCCTGCACAACCTCGTGGCCACCGGGTTCACCGGGTCGGTCGTGCCGGTGCATCCCACCGCGGAGTCCATCCAGGGCTTGAGGGCCTATCGGCACGTCGCCGACATCCCGGGCGCCGTGGATCTTGCCGTGGTCGTCGTGCCGGCGGCGCAGGTGCCCGCCGCCGTGGACGATTGCCTGGCGAAGAATGTCGCGGCCATCTGCATCATCAGCGCCGGGTTCGCCGAGTGCGGGGCCGAGGGCCGCGCCGCCGAACGCGCGATCGTCGAGAAGATCCGGAAGGCCGGCTGCCGGCTCATCGGCCCCAACTGCATGGGGCTGCTCAATACCGACCCGCGGTTCGCGCTGAACGCCACCTTCTCGCCGGTGTACCCGCCGGCCGGCAGCGTGGCGATGTCCACGCAGAGCGGCGCGCTCGGCCTCGCGATTCTCGACTACGCCCGCCAGCTGAACATCGGCATTTCGAGCTTCGTCTCGGTCGGCAACAAGGCCGATGTCTCGGGCAACGACCTGCTCCAGTATTGGGAAACCGATCCGCGCACGGCGGTCATCCTGCTCTACCTCGAGAGCTTCGGGAACCCGGCGAAGTTCAGCACCCTGGCGCGACGCATCAGCCGGATCAAGCCGATCGTGGCGTTGAAGTCGGGACGGTCTGCCGCCGGCGCGCGCGCCGCGGCGTCGCACACCGGCGCGCTGGCCTCATCCGATGATTTCGTGGACGCGCTGTTCCACCAGGCCGGCGTCATCCGCACCGACACCGTCACCGAACTGTTCGACGTCGCCACGCTGCTCGCGCGCCAGCCGCTGCCGCGGGGACGCCGCATCGCCATCCTGACCAACGCCGGCGGGCCCGGCATTCTCGCCGCTGACGCCTGCCTGGCGCACGGGCTGGTGGCCGCGGATCTCTCGGCCGCCACCAAGGCGGGCCTCAAGGCGTTCCTGCCGCACGCGGCGAGCGTCAACAACCCCGTGGACATGCTGGCCTCGGCGGCGCCCGCGCATTACCGGCAGGCGCTCGGGCTGCTGCTCGCCGATCCGCAGGTGGACAGCGTGATGGTGATCTTCATTCCGCCGTTGATCACCAGTGCGGACGAGGTGGCCACGGCGATTGCCGAGACCGCCGCGCAGGGACAGGGAAAGCCGGTGGCCGGTGTCTTCATGCGCAGCCATGCCGCGCCGGAGTCGCTCGCCGCCGTGCCCTGCTACGCGTTTCCCGAACCGGCCGCCATTGCCCTGGCCCGGGTCGCGGCCTACGGCGAATGGCGGCGGCAGCCGCTGGGACAGGTCCCGGTCTTCCACGACTTCCAGCCTGGCATCGCGCGCGCGGTGGTGGACACTGCCATGCGGCGTGGCGGCGGATGGCTGACCGCGGTCGAAGCGAACACGTTGATGGCCGCCGCCGGCATTGCCACGCCGCGTTCGCACCTGGCGATGTCGGTGGACGAGGCGGTCGAGGCCGCCGTCACGCTCGGCATGCCCGTGGCGCTGAAGGCCGTGGGCGCGTCACTGCTGCACAAGACCGAGCATCGCGCCCTGCGCTTGAACCTCGACACCAAGGCGGCCGTGCGCCACGCTGCCACCGATCTCACGCAGTCGCTGGGCGATCGCATGGAAGGCCTGCTGGTACAACAGATGGTGAGCAGCGGCGCCGAGATGATGGTCGGCGCCATCAACGATGCCACCTTCGGCCACGTGGTGGTGTGCGGCAGCGGCGGCGTGCTGGTCGATCTGCTCGCGGACTCAGCGTGCCGACTGCATCCAGTAACCGATCAGGATGCGCACGAGATGGTGGATTCGCTGAAGGGCGTGCGCCTGCTCCGCGGGTTCCGCGGCGCCGAGGCGGCGGACGAAGCGGCCTTCCGCGACTCCATCCTCCGCATTTCCTCGCTCCTGTGCCTGTGTCCGGAGATCCAGGAGCTGGATGTCAATCCGCTCAAGATCCTTCCGGGGGGCGTATCGGCCATTGACGTTCGCGTCCGTGTCGATGCGACGCCCTCGACGCCCGCCCGGTAATCCGCCGCCTAGGCCTTGGTCGCCGCGATCAGCGCGTCGGGCGCGATGAAGTCGCGTTCCTTCGCGCGCACCGCCAGCACCGGGCACGGCGCCGTCCGCACCACGCGTTCCGCGGCGCTGCCGAGCAGCAACTGCTTCACCGCGCCACGCCCGTGCGTGCCGACGATGATCAGATCGATGAGGTTGGCCTTGGCGTACTCGGTGATGCCCGCCGGCACGTTGAAGCTGGTCTGCACGACCGGCACGACCTTCAGCGTCTTGCGGTCATCGTCGGTGACGGCCGCGGCGAGGTCGCGTTGCGCCGCCTTCTCCAGATCCTTCTGGAGATCCGGGATCGCGAAACCAACTTCGGGGCTGTAGCGCATCATCACGTCCTCAACGACGTGAAGTACGTGGAGAGTGGCGTTGTAGGAGCGGGCCAGGTCACGGCCGTACGCCATGGCGACGGCGGACGGCTCACCGAAGTCCGTGGCGACCAGGATGTTCTTCAGCACAACCATTGGAGTCCTCACTGGAAACGCCGGCGGTCGGGCCGGCACCTTGGATTGAGCACAATGTATGCCACAGCTCGCCGGCCTGTGGCGCGATTTTTGAAGATCGTCCCGGCATGAACAGGATCGCGTGCACAACCGCGCGTGTTTCCGGGCCTTGGATTCCCGGTTCGCCTCCGGTCGCACGTGAGATTCCGAGGGTCGCCGTGAAAAAACCCCCACTCCACGTGCTGGTCGTCGACGACGAACCGCTGATTCGGTGGTCGGTGACCGAGACCCTTGCCGACCTCGGACTCGACGTGGAGCAGGCCGACTGCGCCGCCTCGGCCTTGCAGGCCCTTACCAGCACCGTGCTGCCCTTCGACGTGATTGTGCTGGATCTGCGCCTGCCCGACATGCGTGACCTGTCGCTGCTGGCGACCATCCGGCAACTGGTGCCCGAGACGCCGGTCGTGTTGATGACGGCGTTTGGCACGCCCGAGGTCCTCGCCGACGCGTACCACCTGGGCGTGCGTGGCGTCCTCACCAAGCCATTCGAGCTCGAGGACCTGAGCCGGCTCGTGATGGAAGTCGCCAAGGTCTGACACCCGAGACCCTTTCGCGGACTTGCACCCTGGCGCGCGTTGCCACCGGGGCGCGTTGAACAATCGCCGCTGCTTGGGCCATACTGAGGCGTTTCCTGACAGCGCCCCACTGGACCATGACTCCACTTTCCTGCGTTGACGAGCCTTCTCTGCCCGATGCCTTGATGGCGCCGGTGACGCACGGCGGCTGCGAGGCGCCGGTGGTGGGCGCCGTTTCCCAACACGCGCTGGTGGTGGATGACGAGGCGCTGATCCGCTGGTCGGTGTCCGAAACGCTCTCCGGCATGGGCATGACGGTGCAGGAGGCGGGCGACGCCGCCGGCGCGCTGGCGGTCATCGCCGCGGCCACGGCGCCATTCGACGTCGTCATCCTCGACCTCCGTCTGCCGGACATGGATGACCTGTCGCTGCTCGAGAGGGTCCGCCAGTTGCTGCCCGAAGCCGTCGTCGTCTTGATGACCGCGTTCGGCACGGCGGAGATCGTCGCCGAGGCCGCCGCGTTGGGCGTGCACGCGGTGCTCAACAAGCCGTTCGAACTCGACGAACTGAGTCGCCTGCTGTCGCGCGACGGCTCGCCATCCTGATGTCGAACGCGACCATCCTTGTCGTTGATGACGAGCAACTGATCCGCTGGTCGCTCGCCAGCCGGCTCAAAGAAGAGGGCTACCGGATCCTCGAGGCCGCCACCGCCGGCGAGGCGCTGTCGCTCTACCGTGAGGGCGTGGATCTGGTGCTGCTCGACATCGGGCTGCCCGACGCCAGCGGTCTCTCGGTGCTCAAGCAGATCAAGGAGTCGGACCCCGACACCCTGGTCATCATGCTGACGGCGCAGACCGGCGTGCAGACCGCGGTGGAGGCGATGAAGCACGGCGCCTTCCACTACGCCAACAAGCCCTTCGATCTCGACGAGGTGGTGCTGCTCGTCGAGAAGGCCCTCGAGACCACGCAACTGCGCCGCGAAGTGCGGACGCTGCGCGCCCGTCAGGCGCAGCCGTACAGCCCGCAAAGCATCGTCGGCGAGAGCGCCCCGATCGTGGCGGTGCGCGCCATGCTGCAGAAGATTGGCGTCAGCCCGGCCACCACCGTGCTGCTGACCGGCGAAAGCGGCACCGGCAAAGACCTGGCCGCCAAGGTGATTCACTACAGCAGCAGCCGCGCCTCGAAGCCGTTCATGAACATCACCTGCTCGGCGCTGCCCGAGACGCTGCTTGAAAGCGAACTGTTCGGTCACGAGCGCGGCGCGTTCACCGGCGCGGATCGGCAGAAGCGCGGGCTGCTCGAATCAGCCGACGGCGGCACGGTCTTCCTCGACGAAATCGGCGAGATGGTGCCGATGCTGCAGGCCAAGCTGCTGCGGTTCCTCGAAGAGAAGTCGTTCAAGCGGGTGGGCGGGGCCACCGACGTCAAGGTGGACGTCCGCGTGATCGCCGCCACCAACCGGTCGCTGCAGGACGAGGTCAAGAAGGGCCACTTCCGCGACGACCTCTTCTATCGCCTCAACGTGATGGCGGTGCCGCTGCCGCCGCTGCGCGATCGGCACGACGACGTGCCGCGGCTGCTCAACCACTACATCGACAACTTCAACACCGAGTTCCGCAAGAAGATCCGCGGCGTCACGCCCGGCGCGCTGAAGGCCCTCCAGGCCTACCCGTGGCCCGGCAACGTGCGCGAGCTCCGCAACGCCGTCGAGCGGGCGATGCTGTTGAGCGAGGGCAACGAACTCAACGAGAGCCACTTCCCCATGCTCAATGCCTCGGACGCGGAACTGTCCACGGGAATGGGGTTGCCGGCCGCCGGCATCAACCTCGAGGAGATGGAGCGCTCGCTGGTGGTGCAGGCGCTCGAGCGCAGCGGCTGGAACCAGACCAAGGCGGCGACCCTGCTCGGCCTCAACCGCGACCAGATCCGCTACCGCATCGAGAAGTTCAAGCTCGAAAAGCCGGCCTGAGCCGGCGGCGGTCAGCCGTCAGCCGTCACTTCACCCGACGGCAATTCCACCGTCACGATCGTGCCGCCCCCGGGAGGGCAGTTCACGCTGATGCGGCCCTCGTGCAGTTCGACCAGGCGCTTGGCGGTGGCCATGCCCAGGCCGGTGCCGCGCGCCTTGGTGGTCTTGAAGGGGCGGAACAGCGCGGCGCGAATCTCGGCGGGAATGCCGGGGCCGTGGTCGGCGACATCGACACGGTGCCAGCCGTCGGTCACGCGAAGCGTCACCTCGATCGCCCCGCGGCCGTGCATGGCCTGCGCCGAGTTGATCAACAGGTTCTGGAACACGATGGTCAGCAGCGCCGGGTCCGACGACAGCGCCGGCGCCGTGCCGGTAATCGACACCTCGAGCTGCTCGTAGGCCGGGTCCGACTTCAACAGGTTGACCACCGAGGCGAGCAGCGCCCTGAGGTCGGTGTCGGCGGGCTTCGGCTTCGGCGGCCGCGAGAACACCAGCAGATCCTGGATCAGGCTGTTGAGCGCGTCGATCCGCGCGATGATCTCCTTGATGATGGCGGCATCGCCGGTGCCGCCTTTCATGCGCGACCCGATCACCTGGATGGCGCCGCGCACCGCGGCGAGCGGGTTCTTCACTTCGTGGGCGATGACCGCGGCCATCTCGCCGAGGCGCGCCAGGGCGGTCGCCTCGCGCAGGCGATCTTCGAGGTCGGCGCGGCTCGATAAATCATGCAAGATGCCCGTGAAGTGCGGCTCGCCGTCGATTTCCATCTCACCCACCGACAGGTGCAGCGGAAAGGTCTGCCCGTCCTTGCGCTTCCCGGTCACCGCCCGGCCGATGCCGATGATCCTCCGTTCGCCGGTCGCGGCGTGATGCGAGAGGTAGCCGTCATGGCGGGACCGATCCGGTTCCGCCATGAGCAGACTGACGTTCCGTCCCAGAATTTCCTCTTCGGAATGGCCGAACATCCGCTGGGCGGCGGCGTTGAAGACTTCAATCCGCCCCCGCGCGTCGATCACGATGATGCCGTCCACGGCGGCGTCGATGACGGTGCGCCAGCGGGCCTCGGCAATGCGGCCGGATTGGGGCACTTGCGGTTTGGGATCGGTGTCGCTCATGCCGTGAGGACACACCAAATAGCAGATTGCGGGGGATTTGTCGCTATTTCCGGAGGGACTCGCGGAAGCGCGGAACCGGCGGTCGCCGGCATCACTCCTCCGTCTCCAGCCATTCCTCCTGGCCGCGAGCCCTGCGCAGGTCACGGTTGGACTTGTGTTCGGGCTTGCGGGCGATCAGATCCAGCAGGTCCGACACCGTGACGATGCCGGCCACCTTGCCGTTGGCCGACGTCACCACGAGCGAACCGAGCGACCGGCCCTTCATGAGGGTGGCCGCGCGCCGGATCGCCGTGCGGGTCGTCACCGTCACCACCGGGCTCGTCATCAGGTCCGAGACCGTGAACTTGCCCAGCACCTTGGGCAGCTTGGCCCCGCCGAGATCACGTTCCGAGACGATGCCGAGCAGCTTGGCGCCATCGGTGACCACCAGGTGATGAATCTTCTTTTGCTTCATCCGGGTCTTCGCTTCCGATGCAGCGACCTTCGGCCTGACGGTCTCAACGGCTTTGCTCATCACTTCGTAGACTCTCATCGGAGCTCTCCTCGTCTGTATCCGCCTGGACGAACTGCAAAGTTGCTGCCGCCGGGCGCATCGGTGCCGCGGGAACAGACCCAGCTCGGCAGTACGGCCTGATCGAGCGAAACGCCGAGGAAAACTCCCCAACGCCGCGGGATTTCCACCCGGCTGGCGCCCTTCTGGCCTTCGGATTCCCGGCTCACAAACATGGCACGAAGAGTGCTGTATTGGTAGTGACGCGGAACGACCAAAGGGCGGAATACGCACATGACGGCGATCGTCGCAGTGTTGCGCGATGCTGTTGGTCAGGTGGTAACCACCAGGCGCTAGAACGGAAGGAATGGAAGGGGGGAGTGATGCCGTCCCAGATTGGCGAGCCTTGCGCGGTATATGTGTTCAATCGGACACCGCCGAATGACCTGGAGCTCAGGGTCCGCGGCGAGTACCGGGAGATGCCCGGCTTGCGGCTACGTGCCGAACAGGCGATGCGCCTGTGGTCGCTCGACCGCGCGACGTGTGAACGCCTGCTCGACGACCTGGTGCGCGCGGGGTTCCTGCAGCGTGACGAGACGGGCCGATACGTGCGCGTCCACGGCGGCTACTGAGGCCTCAGCGGCTTGGCACCGGTTTCGCGGTAGAGTTAAGACAAACGCGTAGCCCCGGGATCTCAGTGGTGCGCGCGGATTGGCCGGGCCCGTTAGCCTGCCGCGAAAGGCAGATCGTCATGCGCACAATCAATGCACTCGTTCTCGCTGTAGCTGTTGCCGTGCTGGCCGGCTGCGCGTCGATGAACGTGAGTTCCCACATCGAGCGCGGCGTCAACTTCGCCGGGTTCACGACCTTCGAGTGGGGCCCGCCAGACAACCTGCCGGTCGGCGACCCGCGGCTCGACAACAACCCGTTCTTCAACGACTACCTGACCGGCGCCATCGAGAAGAAGATGGCCGAGAAGGGCTTCCAGCTCTCGAAGGCCGGTGGCGCCGACCTGTTGGTTCACTACCACGCCAGCGTCAACCAGCGGCTCGACGTCTACCGCGCCGACCAGCCGTACGGCTACTGCTACGGCGACTGCGAGCCGCAAGTGGTGGACTTCGAGCAGGGGACGCTGGTCATCGACCTGGTCGATGCGAAGACCAAGAAGGTCATCTGGCGCGGCTGGGCGCAAGACACCATGACCGGCGTGATCGACGATCAGGAGCGCCTGAAGAAGCAGGTCGATGAAGGCGTGACGAAGATGATGCAGTTGCTGCCACGCGGCGGCGCCGCCCTGCGCTAGGGGCGGAGGAGCCGGGTCAGAAGTCGTGAATGGCGGACGGCGGGAACGCCGCCCGCAACGCGTTGAGCACGGCGACCACGTCGATGGCCTCCTGCAACACGGCGCCGCCGACCGGCGTCAGGTACCCGGCCGCCGCGAAGCCCATGCCGATCAGGCTGAGCGCCATGCCGCCCACCGCGCTTTGCAGCGCGATGGTCCGCATCCGCCGGGAGATGTGAATGAACTCGTCCACCTTCTTCAGCGAGTTCTCGAGCGCCACCACGCCCGCCGCCGCCGCGGTCACGTCGCTGTGCTCGCCGATGGCCATGCCCACCGTGGCCGCCATCATCGCCGGCGCGTCGTTGATGCCGTCGCCGACGTAGAGCGTCGGCGCCGCGGCCGTCTCGGCCCGCACCAGCGCCAGCTTCTGTTCGGGACTCTGGCCCGCGTGCACCTCGCTGACGCCGACCTCGCGCGCAAGATATTGCACCTCCGACTCGCGGTCGCCCGACACGATCATGGTTCGCTGGAACTGGTGCCGGGGACCGAGGTGCTGCACGAACGAACGGCTGTCGGGACGCGGCGCGTCTTGGAAGCGCAGCGTCGCCGCGTAGCGCCGGTCAATGGACACCATGCATTCGAGACCGCCGGCGGCGGCGGGCAGCAGGGCCGCCACCGACGGGTCGTCCGCGATCAGCTTCCGCCGGCTGAGCACCGAGATCTGGCGGCCCAGCACGGTGCCGCGCAGGCCTTCACCCGGCGGCTCGGTGACCTCCGACGCCTCGGCCAGCGTCACGCCTTCAGCGGCGGCGGCGGCGAGCACGGCCCGCGCGAGCGGGTGCTTCGAGTAGCGCTCCAGGCTGGCCACCACCGCGAGCACGTCGGCCCGGGCAAAACCCTCGCCCACGGTGAGGTCGGTGAGCGCCGGTTCACCGAAGGTCAGGGTGCCGGTCTTGTCGAAAATCGCCGTGCGGCAGGTCGCAATCCGCTCGAGCACGACCGGGCTCTTGATGATGATGGCGCGCCGCGCGCACAGCGAAATCGAGCCGACGATGGCGACGGGAATGGCGATCAGGAGGGGGCACGGCGTGGCGATCACCAGCACGGCGAGGAAGCGCGCGGGATCGCCGCTGAGCATCCCGGCGGCGAGCGCCACCGCGAGCGCCACCGGCGTGTAGACGGCGCCGAGGCGATCGCCGAGGCGGCGGAGCCTGGGCCGCGTCCGCTCCGAGTCGCGCATCACCTCCATGATTCGCGCGTAGCGGGAATCGGCCGCACGCCGCGTCGTCCGGATCACCAGCACCGACAGTCCGTTGATCGCGCCCGAGATGACGCGCGAGCCGCGCGTCTTGGTGATCTCGAAGGGCTCGCCGGTGAGGTACGACTCGTCCATCACGCCGTGACCCTCGAGCACCTCGCCGTCCACGGGGCAGATCTCGTGCGGATGGAGCACGAGGATGTCGCCCACCGCGACGTCGTCCAGCGCGACATCCTCGGAGCCGCCGGCGACGCGGCGATGCGCCACCAGCGGGACGCGGCGGGCGAGGGCGTCGAGGACCGACGAGGCACTGCGCAGGGCGTAGCTCTCCAGGGCGGCGCCGCCCGCCAGCATCAGCACGATGATCGAGCCGGCGAGGTACTCCCCGAGCCAGATCGACGTGATGATGGAGATGCCGCCCAGCAGGTCGGAGCCGAACTCGCGCCGGAGGGCCCGGCGAAGCAGCTCGTAGACCAGCGGCACGCCACCAAGGGTGATGGTGGCCAGCAGCGGCAGGTCGGAGATCGTGGCCGGCATGTCGAGGCCGAAGCGCAGCCCGAGGTGCACGGCAATTGCCAGGACGCAGAAGGCGGCAATGGTGGTGGTGAATCGCGGCATGCCTTGAGGGGGATTCTCCCGCAGACGGCGAGGAATATTTCCCGAATATCGCCAAAAACGCCGCAGTCTCTGGTTGAGGCGGCCGGCGGCGAGGTCTTTGCAAAAGGATGTGCTAAACAAGACAGCGCCGTGCTCCAGGAAGCGACATAACAGGGCTATTATTCGTCGGCGACTTATTCAACGGAGGCATTGAAGCCATGGCCGGACTGATTAGGGTAAGCGGGTTCCTGATGTTGGCGATTTTCGCCGGGGGCATTGGCGGGGCGGCGGCACAGGCGGCCCCGGCGGCAAGCGGCGCGGCCGATAAGGGCGCGGCGGTCTATGCGGCACGGAAGTGCACCATGTGCCACGCCCTGGACGGCAAGGGCAACGCCAAGGGCGCGCTCGACGGTGTGGGCACCAAGCTGACCGCCGCCGAGATTCGGCAGTGGATTGTCACGCCTGTGGAGATGGCGGCCAAGGCCCAGGCGGCGCGAAAGCCAGCGATGAAGGCCTACCCGAACCTTCCCAAGGAAGACCTCGACGCGCTTGTCGCTTTCCTTTCCTCGAAGAAGAAGAAATAGGCGGAGGCCACATGTCTCGCATCTGTTCAATGACACTGATGGTTCTTGTTTGCGCCCTGTTGCTGACGGCTCGTCCGGCATACGCCCAAACCGAGGCGGGGGCCAAGATCTACGCCGCGCAGAAGTGCACGATCTGCCATTCGATTGCCGGCGTGGGCAACAAGAAGCTGCCGCTCGATGGCGTCGGCACCAAACTCACCGCCGATCAGATCCGGGAGTGGATCGTCGCCCCCGTCGAAGCCGCGGCGAAAGCCAAGTCAACCGCGAAGCCCGCGATGAAGGCGTATGCCACTCTGCCGAAGGCCGACCTGGATGCGCTCGTCGGGTACATGAAGTCGCTCGCGAAATAGGCTGAGCGATGCCGGTGCGCTTCGCATTCGCAACGGGAACGGTCGTCGTCTGCCTGCTGCTCGCGGCAGCGGAACCTGCCGCGGCGCAGACGCCGGCGGCGCCCGTGGCGCCCGCGAACGACGACTGCCTGGCGTGTCACGGTGACAGCACGGCGACGCGGGCCAACGGCTCGAGTGTCGCCGTTGCCGCGGACGTGCTCACCAAGTCCGTTCACGGCGAGCTCCTCTGCGTGAGCTGCCACGCCGACCTGGCGAAGACCACCGAGTGGCCGCATCCCGAGAAGCTCCAGCCGGCGGCGTGCGGGACCTGCCACGCACAGGAGGGCAGCAATTACGCCGACAGCGTGCATGGCCGCGCGGCCGGGAAGAGCGGCTTGGCCGTGGCGCCCCGCTGCGGCACCTGCCATGGCACGCACGATATCCAGCGCAGGAACAACCCCGGCAGCTCCGTCCACCGGGCGAAGATCGCCGGCACGTGCGCGACCTGCCACCAGGGCATCGAACCGCTGTACGCGAACAGCGTGCATGCGCAGCCGCTTGGGCCCGGAGGCTCGGCGGCCGCCGTCTGTTCCGACTGCCACACCGCGCATCGCATCCAACGCGGCGACACCGATGCCTGGCGCCTGTCGGTCATCGAGGAATGCGGCACCTGTCACCTGGGCCGGATCTCGTCCTACCGCGACAACTTCCACGGACAGCGAACCGCACTGGGATCCGCGCGCACCGCGACCTGCAGCGACTGCCACGATCACCACGTGATCCTGCCGGCCAGCAACCCCGCGTCAACGGTCTCTCCGCAGAATCTCGTGAACACCTGCCGGCAGTGTCACGCGCAGGCCACCGCGGCGTTCGTGAAGTACGACCCTCATGCCGACAAACACGATCCGGCCCGCAGCGCGCCGGTGTACTGGACCTACCAGCTCATGCAGATCCTGCTGATCGGTGTCTTCGCTTTTTTTGGGGTGCACACGTTGCTGTGGTTCCCGCGATCGTTCAAGGCGCGCCGTGAGCAGCGCGCGGCCGCCGCCGCAGAGGACACCGTGTCATGACGCCTGGCGCGCGCCACATCGTCCGGTTCAAGCCGTACCAGCGGTGGATGCACTTCGTGCTGTTCACGAGCTTCCTTGGGCTCGCCACCACCGGGCTGCCGCTGTTGTTCAGCCACCGCGCGTGGGCACACACCTTGTCGCGCGCACTCGGCGGCATTCAGGCGGCCGGCATCATCCATCGATTTTTTGCGTCGCTGCTGCTGCTGCTGTTCGCGGGACATCTCGCCGAGCTCGCGTGGCGCCTGGTCGTCGGCAGGAATCGCGGGCTGTTGTGGGGACCGTCGTCGATGATTCCGCAGCCTCGTGACGCGATGCAGTTCTGGCAGCACCTCAAGTGGTTCGCCGGCAAGGCCGATCGCCCACGGTTCGATCGGTACACGTATTGGGAGAAGTTCGATTACTGGGCCGTGTTCTGGGGCATGATCATCATCGGCGGATCGGGGCTGCTGCTGTGGTTCCCGCAATTCTTTGCGTGGTGGTCCCTCCCAGGCTGGGTCTACAACGTCGCCACGGTGCTGCACGGTGAGGAGGCGCTCCTCGCCACGGGTTTCATTTTCACGATCCATTTCTTCAACAGCCACTTCCGGCCCGAGAAGTTTCCGATGGACATGGTGATGTTCACCGGACAGGTGACGGAAGCGGAGCTGCGGCGCGAACGGCCCGCCGAGTACGAGCGGCTGGTCGCGGCAGGCAAACTCGACCGGCTGGCCGCACCGCCCGCACCGGTGTGGCTGTCGAGAGGCGGCCGCGTGATCGGGGCAGCGGCAGTGGCGCTCGGACTGGTGCTGTTGGTATTCATCATCGCGGGGACATTTAATGAGTGAGGATCGACCGGATCCGTCCGAGCCATCGTCAGCGTCGCCCGTCGCCGTGCTACGCAACCCCACGACGGTCATCGGCGCGCTGCTGACCACGATCGCGGTGTTGCTGTTCGCCGGGTTCTTTGCGATTGAGTTGACCGGCCTGGCCGGTCACGAGAACCCGTATCTCGGCATCGTCTTCTTCATCACCCTGCCCGCGCTCGCCGTCGGCGGCCTGCTCCTCATTCCGCTTGGCGCGTGGCTCGAACGGCGCCGGCGCCACCGGGGGCTGCCGCCGAGCCTGCGCCAGTGGCCGCGGCTCGACCTCAATCACCCCCACACGCGAACGACGTTGTTCATCATCGCGGTGCTGACTCCCGTTAACCTGCTGATTGTGTCGGCCGCCGCCTACAAAGGTGTCGAGGCGATGGACTCGGTCGGCTTTTGCGGTCAGGTCTGTCACGAGGTGATGGAGCCGGAATACGTCGCCTATCAGAACGGACCTCACGCCCGCGTCAAGTGCGTGTCGTGCCATATCGGCTCGGGCGCGGGCTGGTTCGCCAAGTCAAAGCTCTCCGGCACCCGCCAGGTGTTCGCCGTGCTGTTGAACACGCACAGCCGGCCGATTCCGTCACCGGTCCACGACCTTCGGCCGGCACGCGACACCTGCGCGGAATGCCATTGGCCGGCGCAGTTTCACGGTGACAAGGTCGAGACCAGGCGCGAGTTCGCCGACGACGAGAAGAACACCGAGTCGGTGACCAACCTCCGGTTGCGCATCGGCGGTGTTGACGGCACCGGCCGTCCGACCGGCATTCACTGGCACGTCGCGGAGCAGAACGTCGTCGAATACATCGCACTGGACCGCGATCGTCAAAAGATTGGATACGTCAAGCTGACGACGGGAGACGGGGAGAGCCGCGAGTACTACGCGGAAGGTGTGACCGAAGCTGAACTTGTTGGCGGCGAACGCCGCCGCATGGACTGCGTTGACTGCCACAATCGTCCCAGTCACAGTTTCGCGCGATCCGCCGATCGCGCCGTGAACGAGGCCATGGCCTCGGGGGCGATTGCCACGGACCTTCCGTTCGTGAAACGCGAGGCGGTGGCCGCGCTGACCGTCCGATACCCCGACCGGAGCACGGCCGACACGCAGATCGCCGGACGGGTGACCGCGTTCTATCGCGATGGATACCCCGCGCTGTGGAGTTCGCGGCAGTCAGACATCACGGGCACCGTGCGGGCGGTACAGGAATTGCACCGCCGGAACGTGTTTCCCGCGATGAATGTGACGTTCGGGACACACCCCGATAACAAGGGTCACATGGAGTTTCCCGGGTGCTTCCGGTGTCACGACGAGTTGCACAAGACACGGGACGGTCGAGTGATTGCGCAGGACTGCTCGACGTGCCACGAAGTTTCCTGAGTTCGGGTCAGCGCGAGGAACGTGGTGGTTTTTTCCCACCTGCGGGAAAGATCCTGCACTACCGACAGCGCCCGAGCCCCGGGGACGGGCGTCACGGATTGCAGGAAGTGTTCGACACCACTGACGCGGCGTAGCTCCGCGCTCTGGTCAACGGCGTCGCGGAGGGAATCATAATGTCCATTACCCGTTTGGCCCTACTGTTCACAGCGGCAATGTGGAGCGCCGTGTTCGTAACGCGCGTCACCGCGGCGCCGACCGCGGCCTCGCCGCCTTTGCCGGCGGCCGTCGAGGCCGCGGCACCGCAGCAGACCGCTCCGGCGACGCCGCAAGCGGGATACATCGGCGCCGAGGCGTGTGCCACCTGCCATGAGGGGTACGACCGAAGCGTGGAGGGCACCAAGCACGGGTTCAAAGCCAACGCCCGCACACCGATGGCGAAAATGGGCTGTGAGTCGTGCCATGGTCCAGGCGAGGCTCATGCCAGCGACCCGGAGAAGGTCAAGCCGATCCAGTTTGACAAGGTCGCGGCGAGCGAGGCCAACCTCCAGTGCCAGACGTGCCACAACCGGGGCGAGCACGCCTTGTGGGACGGCAGCCAGCACGAGAACCGCAACCTCAAGTGCATCGACTGCCACAGCGTGCACGCGGCCGAAGGGCCGGTGTTGATGCGCGCGAAGACCCAGCAGATCACGTGCGCCCGCTGCCATCAGACCATCACCAACAAGCAGCAGCGCTTCAATCACATGCCGGTCCGCGAGGGCAAGATGACCTGCGCCTCGTGCCACAACGTGCACGGCTCGGTGAACGTGAAGCTGCTGCGCACCGGCACCACGGTGGATCAGAGCTGCACCAGCTGCCACACCGAGAAGCGGGGACCGTTCCTGTGGGAGCACGCTCCGGTTGTCGACAGCTGCACGACCTGTCACGACTCGCACGGCAGCAACAACGACCGGATGCTGGTCGCGAAGCTGCCGTTCCTGTGCCAGCGGTGTCACGTAACCTCGCGGCATCCTCCAACCGTTTACGAGGGCTCTACCCTGAACAACACGCAGAACGCCAACAAGATTTATGGCAAGTCCTGCGCGAACTGCCATCAGCAGGTTCACGGCTCGAACCACCCGAACGGCAAGTTCTTCCTGCGGTGATTGGAGGCATGCGATGCGCAAATTAACGATAGCAATCTGTGCGGCACTGCTTCTGGCCTCCGCCTCGCTGGCGCAGGCCCAGACGCCGCCGACCAAGCCCCTGCCCGCCGCCGGCGTGCCCACCGTGGGCCTGGCCGACTTCGGGTTCCGTGGCGGCAGTATTGATGGTGACGAAGCGCGCTTCGAGCGCTACCGGGACCTGCGCCCAGGCGCGACGACGCTCTTCGAGATGAAGAAAGACACCGCGAAATACCGGTTCGAGGCCAAGGCCTCCAACATGGGCTACCGCGACCAGCGCTACTCGGCCGAGTACACCAACGGGAAGTTCACCATGAGCGGCCTGTACGACTCGATTCCGTTGAACTACCTGTACGACGCGCCACTGGTGTGGAGAAACGAAGGCAACGGGCGGTTCACGCTGGACCCGGCCGCGCGCCAGGCCGTCCAGGGACCCACCAACGTCGCGGGCGACGGCACGGCGGTCGGTGTGCCGTGCGCTGCGGGGTCGGGGCCGACCTCCTGCAACGCGACGACCGCGGCGGCAGCCAGGGCCAACCGGTCGATCTTCAACCAGTTGGTGCAGCCGGCCGACATGGAAGTGCTGCGCAGCATCGCCGGAGTGAAATTCAGATACTCCGCGACGCCGTCGTTTGACATCGACGCCGACTTCTCGTCAACCGGCCGCAGTGGTTCGATGCCGTGGGCGGCGTCCTTCGCCTTCAACAACGCTAACGAGCTGGCGGCGCCCATCGAACACCGCAACAACGAGCTCAAGGCCGGTACCGAGTGGGTGAATGCCAAGGGCATGTTCCGCCTGAACTACTGGGGGAGCTTCTTCGAGAACAGTGTGCAGACGCTGACCTGGGACAACCCGATTCGGGCCACCGACTTCAATAATGGCCTGCTGCCCCCGAGCGGTCCTTACGACGCGAGCGCCTACAGCAACGGCAATGGCCCGGCGTTTGGGCAGGCCGCCCTCTGGCCAAGCAACACGCTCAACTCGTTTGGCTTGACCGGTATGTACAAGGTGTTGCCCAAGACCACGGTCAACGGCAACGTGCAGTTGACCTACATGCGGCAGAACGAGTCTCTGCTGCCGTGGACGCTCAATTCGTCGATCAACAACGCTGTCGTGCTGGATGCATTCCACGGCTTGCGCGCCCTTCCGCGGGCCTCGGCACAGGCCGAGGTGAACAGCCTGAACGCGCTGTTCAACCTGACCAGCCGGCCAATGCGGTATCTGACCATCCAGGCGCGCTACCGCTACAACGAGCACGACAACAACACCCCGCACTTCGACGGCCGCGAGTACGTGCGCTTCGACGGCGTGCCCGAGGAGTTGGGGGACGATCCGCTCACGCCGTTTGTGGAAGGCTACTCGGAGTACTTCCACATCACCCGGAAGAACTTCGATGCCAACGCCACGTTCGGGTTGCGCGACATGGGGTCGCTCCGCGTCGGCTACGCCAACGAGATGTTCGAGCGCGAGGGACGCGGCTTCAGCGATGTGTCCGAGAACACGTTCCGGGCGGCCTATGACGCCAACCTGTCCAACCGGGCCACCGTCAGGGCCACGTTCGACGCCGGAAGCCGGCGCGGCGACGGCTATATCCTCAGCGGCATCGACTATGAGTCGGGCCCGGCGGGCACGCAGCCGGGGCTGCGCTACTACGACGAGGCCGACCGCGATCGGACGCGGGCGGCCGTCATCTTCAGCGTCAATCCGGCGCCGATGGTCGATCTCTTCGTGCAATGGTCGACGACCAAAGACACGTTCCTGGCCGACAAGTCCATTCCTGCCGGACGCGAGCACTTCGGCTTGATGAGCCAGGATGTGGACGCGGTGGTCGCGGGCCTCAACCTGAACCCGAACGACACCGTGCACTTCGGCCTCAGCTGGGGGCGCGACGAGTTTGACGCCTTGCAGAAGTCGCGCAACGCCAACCCGTCGCCAGACCCGAGCTGGATCGACCCGAGCCGGAACTGGACGCTCGACAACAACGAGACCGTGAACACGTTCATGACCTACCTCGATCTGACCGGGCTGGCCGGCGCCAAGGCCGACGTCCGGGTCAGCTACGAGATAAACGATTCGGACAACGCCTTTACCTACGGCGGCCCGCGCATTGCGGCCCTGCAGGTGGCCAACACCTTCATTCCCCTGCCCAACGTCGTCAACGAGTGGCAGCGCTTCACGGTGGATCTGAAGTACTTCCTGACGTCCCGCGTCGGCGCCGGCATCGGCTACGCCTACGACAAGCAGAGCATCACCGACTGGAACACCATTGACTCCAATGGTCCCGTCGGCTTCGCGGATGCCACGGGCATCCCGCGCATCGACTGGCTGGGCAGCCTGAGGACCGGCTACGGCAATCGGCCCTATGAGGGGCACCGGGTGTTCGTGCGCCTGCTGTACCGCTTCTAGGGCTGCTCCGTTCCGACAGGAATTTTTCGGGGCGGCCGCCAGCCGCCCTGTTTTTTGTACCGATCCGAAAGGCGCCCTTTTGCTTAAGCAGGCCTCATCCAACGGGGTCATAAATGAAAATTCCCGAGCAGGTCAAACGGCTCTTGGTCGTGAATGCGGTGCTTGTCGGCGCCGCCCTGGCGATCCGGTTTTATGTGATCCCGAAGGATCTCGTCTCCACCGAGGTGCACCGCTCCACGACCGTCGAACGGGAGCTCGCCAAGCCGGTGAAGTTCGCCGGATCGGAGACCTGCGTCGTCTGCCACGAGGACGAGGGCACCACCAAGAGCAAGAGCTTCCACCGGAGTCTCTCGTGCGAGGGGTGTCACGGGCCGGCCTCTGGCCACGCCGCTGACCCGGGGGCGATCAAGCCGCCTGCGCCCCGTGACCGGAAGTTCTGCCCGGTCTGTCACTCTTACGACGCATCCAGGCCGACGGGTTTCCCGCAGATCAATCCGACCGCCCACAATCCGCTCAAGCCGTGCATCGAGTGCCACAACCCACACGATCCGTCGCCGCCTGAGACGCCGCGGGCCTGTTCCGCCTGTCATGCGCAGATCGAGCGGACCAAGGCCGTCTCGAGCCATGCGCTCCTGGACTGCACGACGTGCCACATCACGCCCGAGTTGCACAAGACGTCGCCGCGGACGGCGCTGCCGTCGAAGCCTCGGTCGCGGGAGTTCTGCGCCACGTGCCACGGGAACAACTCGAAGCAGAAGGACCCGCCGAAGGTTGACGTCACGACCCACGGCACGCCGTATCTCTGCTGGCAATGCCACTATCCGCACCTTCCGGAGGGCCGGTGATGAACAAGCGCGAATTCCTGAAAAACATGCAGGGCCTCATCCTGTTCTTCCCGGCGGCCGGCGTGCTGGGCGCGCTGGGAGTGGACGTGTGCGCACAGGAGGCGGCCCGCGCGCCGGCGGGCACCGCCTACAACCCCCAGGACCACCTCTACGGCATGGGCATCGAGATCGACAAGTGCATCGGCTGCAACCGGTGTGTCGAGGCGTGCAAGGCGGAAAACGACGTGCCGCAGGACGACTTCCACTACCGCACCTGGGTGGAGCGGTACGTGATCAAGAAGGACGGCGAGGTCACGGTGACCAACATCAGCCGCCACAGCGAGGCCGCCAGGGAGGCGTTGCCCGAGGATGCCGACGTGCTGCGGACGTTCTTCGTGCCCAAGCTCTGCAACCAGTGCGTGAATCCGCCGTGTGTCCAGGTCTGCCCGGTCGGCGCCACCTTCTCGACCGAAGACGGGGTGGTGCTCGTCGATGCCAATCGCTGCATCGGCTGCTCATACTGCATCCAGGCGTGCCCGTACGGCGCGCGCTACATGAACCCGAAGACCCACACCGCGGACAAGTGCACCTTCTGCTACCACCGCGTCCGCCAGGGGCTGCTGCCCGCCTGCGTCGAGGTCTGCCCGACCCAGGCGCGCGTCTTCGGCGACCTCAAGAGCAAGGCGAGCCGGCTCGTGCGATTCGCGCGGATGAACAAGATCCACGTCCTCAAGCCCGCGCTCAACACCGAGCCCAAGGTCTACTACGCGCAGCTTGACGGAGAAGTGCGATGACCCCCGAAGCCACGGCCCACCTGTCGGAGATGCTGGCCCAGGTCACCGGGTTCATCTATCCCAACGAGATCGAGATCCACTGGTCGATCCTGATCGTGGTGTATCCCTACGTCACGGGCCTGGTCGCCGGGGCGTTCATCCTGGCGTCGCTCGAGAATGTCTTCAACGTGGAGGAGGTGCGGCCAACCTATCGGCTGGCCCTGCTCACCGCGTTCAGCTTCATGATGGTGGCGCCGCTGCCTCTCTTGCTGCACCTCGGTCACCCCGAGCGGTTCTACGAGATCCTGCTGGCCCCGAACCTGACCTCGGCAATGGCCATGTTCGGGTTCGTCTACGGGTGGTATCTCGTCGGTGTCCTGCTGCTCGAGGTCTGGTTCGAGTACCGGCGGGACCTCATCCTGCTCTCGCGGCGCGCGCCGGTGCCGATGCGGTGGTTCTACCGGGCGGCGTCGCTGTTCTCGAGTGACATCAGCGAGGCGGCGCTGGCGTTCGACCAGAAGGCCATCCGGGCCATCACCATCGTCGGCATCCCGTCGGCCTTCCTGCTGCACGGGTACGTCGGCTTCATCTTCGGGTCGGTGAAAGCGAACCCCTGGTGGAGCAGCGTGCTGATCCCGATCGTGTTCCTGATGTCGGCCATCGTCTCCGGCATCGCGCTGGTCATCTTCCTCTACATGATCCTGGCCGCGATCCGGAAGGAGCAGGTGGACATGAAGTGCCTCGACACGATCACGTCTTACCTCTTCTACGCCGTGATCGTGGACTTCACGCTCGAGGCGCTCGACTTCACCCATCGTCTCTACGAGAGCGAGGAGTCGGTGCGAATCCTTGGCTCGCTCATCAGGCAGAAGCTGTTCCTGAGCCTGATCGTGCTGCAGATCCTGCTCGGTATGCTGGTCCCGCTCGGCCTCCTGATCGTCGCCAAGTGGCAGAAACTCAGCGAGGACGGCCGGAAGCTGCTGTACTTCACGGCGGTCATCCTGATCCAGGTGGGCATCTTCAGCACGCGCTGGAACATCGTGATTGGCGGGCAGCTCTTCTCGAAGAGCTTCCGGGGGCTGATGGAATACAAGATGGCGATCATGGGCCTCGAGGGTTTCCTGACTGCGCTTTTGCTCCTGGTGCTGCCGTTCGTGGTCCTGGCGGTGTTGATCAAGCTGCTGCCCACCAGGCCGCTCATGGACGAAGCGCACACGCCCGCGTGAGCCGCGGCCCGGGAGTGTCGGCGTGAGCCGGGAGCTACGTCACGTCGTCAGTTTCCGCAGCCGCGGCACCAGCACCAGCGCGGCGCCGTAGAAGGCCAGCGCCGCGAACAAGGTCGCCGCGCGCGAGGCGCGAAGGTCGATCGCCACCAGCTTCAGGCCGGTCGCGGCCAGCAGCGGATACGCCATCCAGCCAATCGCCGAGAAGCGCCCGGCGCGAGGCAGCCGCGCGCAGCCAACCGCGATCAGCGACAGCGCGGCCGTGCGCATCGTCGTCAGCAGGTCGGCGCTCACCGGCAGCGATACCGCCGCAGCGACGGCGGCAGCGGCCAGCGTGACCAGGCCCGCGAGCCCGACCGCGGCGACCAGCCCGAGCGTGAGGCCCGGCGCGTCGGCCGCCGAGAGTGTCGCGCCGCGGCCGGCGGCGAGCCGGCTCCCGGCGAGGGCCAGCACGACGCCGAATGTCACCAGCGCCGGCCACAGCGACAGGCTGGCGGACGGGAGTTCGCCCAGGAACACGGCGAGACCCAGGGTCAAAAGGCCGGCATCCTCGGAGGCAGCGACCAGCGCGATCGCCGTGTGCACGCCAAGCGTGACCCGCGACGATCGTGACCAGGCCACGGCCAGCGCGACGCCGATGCCGGTCAGGGCCATCGCGCGGGCGGAGCCGTGCAAAGCGGTCCACGTGCCCACCATCATGAAGACCAGCGCCAGCGAGCTGTAGAAGTAGAAGTTGAGCGCGCCTGGCGCGTGGCGGGCCAGGAACTGGAACGACACCGCATACGCGGCGGCGCCCAGTCCGATGATCGCGCCGCCGAGCCACAAGTCACCACCATCAACGGCGTGCGCGACCGCGATCAATCCACCCAGGCCGACCGCGAGAACCAGCACCGTCTGCACGATCTCGAACACGATTACCTGCCGGCCGCGCACGAGGGTCCGGACGGCAATCGACCCGAGATAGGCCACCAGCAGGAACCCCTGGGTCGCCGACGCCAACGTGGCCGGATCCACTGGCGGCTGCGCCATGGCGCGCAGGGTGACGCCGAGTGCGGCAAGGCACGCCACTACTCCAGTGGGCCAGCGCAGCCCGCGCCACGCGCGCAAATAGCCCAACCACAGCGTGCCGACGCCAAGACTGGTGAAATAGAACGACAGGGGCGCCACCGCACCCGTGCGGATCATCAGTGTCAGACCGGTCGCCAGTCCACCCAGGCTGGCCAACCACGCCAGACTCTGTAAACGTCCGTGGTTGGCCGACAGGAGAACGCAGGCGGTGAAAACGCCCAGCGCGGCGGCCGTCATCGTGGGTGTGAACAGCCCGAACTTGAGCGCCGCCTCCACAATCAACGGGAAGCCGATGGCGACCGCCGTTCCCCCATCGAAGATCGCCAGGAGGCGGTGGCCGCCGGCCGCCGCGCGGCTGGACGTCACCAGCCACGTCACCGCGTAGAGGAGTCCCATCGAGACACCGGCGATGGGCGGCCAGGTGCCGGCTTCGGTGAGGGCGCGAAGCAGAAAGGCGCCGCCCAGAATAATGAGCGATCGCCCCAGGCAGGTCAGCGCGCCCAGTGGATCGAAGGTGGCGGCTGTGGAGGCCGGCGGTGGCGATTCGACGGACGTGTCGGACACGCCCGCGCGCGGCGCGCCCTGTTCGACGGCTGCCAGGCGCGACTCGAATTCTTCAAGCCGGCGCGTCAGCTGCTGAACTTGCTCCTCGATCGAACTCGACAGAGGCGGCATGTTCGTTATCCTCCGCGGCGCCAGGGCCAACAGCGAACCGCACTAGAATTCTACACCTCAGCCGTGTACGCGCAGGTGTATACTCAGCCTCAGCGGTACGCGGCCCGCCGATCCACTCTCAGAACCACTCCAAGCCATCTCGCCGCAACGGGGCACCGTCATGTCGTCTCAGGACGCGCATCTCCCGCCGCGAGAGTCGCCGCGACGCACCTTCCTAGACACGCTCCTCGGCCTCGGCTTCGCCTCGACGTTCATGTCGATTCTTTATCCCGTCTGGCGCTACGTCATTCCGCCGGCGGCCGCGGAACCGGCCACCGACAGCGTGATCGCCGGCAAGGTCTCGGAGTTCCGACCCAACACCGGCGCCCTCCTGAAGTTCGGCACCAAGCCCGCCATCCTCGTGCGGACCAGCGACGGGCAGTTCAAGGCCTTCAACGCGGTGTGCACGCACCTCGAGTGCACGGTCCAGTACAAATCCGAGACATCGCAGATCTGGTGCGCGTGCCACAACGGCCTCTACGACCTCTCGGGCAATGTGATCTCGGGGCCGCCGCCGCGCCCGCTTGAAGTCTTCAAGGTGAACCTGCGGGGCGAGCCCGGGCAGGAAGACGTCGTCATTTCGCGGACCTAACACACGCCAGAGGGTGAAGGCATGACCGAGCACCTGTTCGCGTGGCTTGATGAACGCCTCGACCTGAGCGAGCTGCGCGCCTTCGTGGCCGAGAAGAGCGTGCCGAAGCACCGGCACAGCGTCTGGTACTACATGGGCGGCATCACGCTGTTCCTGGTTGGCGTCCAGGTCGCCACCGGCATCCTGCTGCTCCTCTACTACCGTCCGAGCGCCGGCGAGGCCTACGAAAGCGTCAAGTTTGTCGTCAGCCAGGTCCAGTTCGGGTGGCTGATCCGCAACGTGCACAGCTGGTCGGCCAACCTGCTGATCCTGATGGCGTTCGTGCACCTGTTCAGCACGTTCTTCCTGCGCGCGTATCGCAAGCCGCGCGAGCTGACCTGGGTCACCGGCGTGCTGCTGCTCTTCGTCATGATGGGCTTCGGCTTCAGTGGCTACCTGCTGCCGTGGAACGAGCTGGCGTTTTTCGCCACCAAGGTGGGCACCGGCATCGCCGGCGCCATTCCCTTCGTCGGCGACTTCATGGTCCGCTTCCTGCGCGGCGGCGACGACGTGACGGGCGCGACGCTGACGCGGTTCTACGGCATCCACGTCGCCATTCTTCCGGCCATCACCACGGTGTTGCTCGGCGTCCACCTGCTCTTCATCCAGCGGCAGGGCATGAGCGTGCCGCCAAGCGTGGAGAAGCGCGAGAAGGCCGGCGAGAGGATTCCGCAGGAGCCGTTCTTTCCGAACTACGTCCTGCACGACGTGATGTGGTGGTACGTGGCGCTGGCGGTGCTGGCCGCGCTCGCGCTCTTCCTGCCGTGGGAAGTCGGCACCAAGGCGGATGCGTTCGCGCCGGTGCCCGCGGGCATTCGGCCCGAGTGGTACTTCCTCGCCATGTTCCAGACCTTGAAGCTGATCCCGAGCCATGTGCTCGGGATCGAAGGCGAGATGCTTGGCGTGCTGGGCTTCAGCCTGGCCGCCCTGCTGCTGTTGGTGATGCCGTTTCTCGATCGCGGCGCGGCCGTCGGCCGGCCCAGCAAGATCATCACCGCCGCGGCCGTCCTCACCGTTCTCTACCTGATTGTCTTCACCATATATGGCTACCTGGCCGCGTAACCTCGTTGGTCCGGCCAAGGCCGGACGCCACATCGTCGCGTGTTGGCTGCTCGCTGTGCTGGCCCTCATCGCGATACCGGACCTCGCCGCAGCCCAGCCAGCCCAGGCCTCGGGGTGCGAGACCTGCCACAAGGAGCATCCGCAACCGGCGCTCTCCGCGCCGGCGAAGGACTTCGCGGGCACCGACGTGCACCGCGATCGCGGCTTCACCTGCGTGGATTGCCACGGCGGCAACCCCAACGAAACCGACAAGGTCCGCGCCAAGGCGCCTGCGACCGGCTTCAAGGGCAAGCCGTCAGGCCAGGCGGTGATTGCCGTCTGCGCGCGCTGCCACAGCGATGCGACGTTGATGCGCAAGTACGCGCCGAAGCAGCGGGTGGACCAGGCCACCGAGTACGCCACGAGCGTGCACGGCCAGCAACTGGCCAAGGGCGATACCAAGGTCGCCACCTGCATCAGTTGCCACGGCGCTCACGGCATCCGCCTGGTCAGCGACGCCCAGTCACCGGTCTATGCGATGAATGTCGCGGCCACTTGCACCAAGTGCCACGCCGACCCGGAGCGCATGAAGGGCTACACGCTGCCGGACGGCTCGGCCCTCCCCACCGACCAGCGCGCGAAGTACGAGAAGAGCGTGCACCACGCGGCAATGGTCGGGAACAACGACCTGTCGGCGCCCACCTGCAACGACTGCCACGGCAACCACGGCGCGGCGCCCCCGGGCGTGGGCGCGGTCGCCAACGTCTGCGGCACCTGCCACAGCGTGTTTGCCACCAGATTCGCGCTCAGCTCGCACAGCCAGATTTTCGATCGCGGATGCGTGGAGTGCCACAACAACCACGAGATCTCCAAACCGACCGACGCCATGCTCGGCACCGACAAGGCGAGCGTCTGCGGCACTTGTCACGGCGACGGCGACAACGGCTTCAACGCCGCCACCAGCATGCGCGCGGAGATCGAGAAGCTGAAGACGGCCATCGATCGTTCGCGCGCGCTGGTGGCCTCGGCCGAGAACGCCGGCATGGAGATGGGCGATCAGTCGCTGACGTTGCGGGAAGCCGCCAACCACCTCACGCTCGCCCGCACCGAAATGCACACGTTCGATCCGGCGAAGGTGGACACCGTGTTGAAGGCCGGCCTGGGCCTCACCAGCAAGGTTGATGTCGAAGGCCAGACCGCGCTGGCCGAGGTGTCGTTCCGCAAGACCGGCCTGGCCGTGTCGCTGGGCGCAATCCTGCTGGTCGTGGTGGCGCTCGCCTTGAAGGTCCGGAGCCTCAAGCCGCGCGAGTGACGGACGCGCTGGTACGGCGCTTGCTACTGGCAGAAGGGGAGTATTCTCGTGGATACACCAAGCAAGCTCCAAATCGGGCGCGTCTTGTGCCCGGTAGACTTTTCGGAACATTCACAGCACGCGCTGAAGCACGCCGCCGCCGTGGCCCGCTGGTACGGCGCGCAACTGCGGGTGTTGCACGTCTTTGCCATCGCCCCACCGGTGACAATGTTGCCGCCGCTGGCGAGTCCGCCGCCGGTTTTCGCCCTCACTCCTGACGACCGCAAGCAGATTCTCAAGCACATGCGACAGCTGGTCACGCGGGCCGGCGGCCGCGACGACGTCGAGCTGCTGGTCCAGGAGGCGCCCAACGTCGCCAACGAGGTTCTCGATCACGCACTGGGGTGGAACGCCGACCTGCTGGTGCTCGGCAACCACGGCTTCTCGGGCGTCACCAGGCTGGTCCTGGGATCGGTCGCCGAAAAGGTGTTGCGGCTGTCGAAATGCCCGGTGCTGGTGGTGCCGCACGGCGCGGCGCAGCCGGCGCCTCCGGGCGACGTCGAGTTCGATCGCATCCTGTGCGCGGTGGACTTCTCCGAGAGTTCACACCGGGCCCTGGCCCTGGCCCTGTCGATGGCCGCCGAAGCCGGCGCCCACGTCACCGTGCTGAACGCCATCGAGATGCCGCCGGAGCTGCGCGAAACGCCGATCTCATACGATTTTAGCGTCGAGGCGGTGCGCGCCAGGGCCGAGTCCGCGCAGTTGCAGCGCCTCGAAGGGCTCATCCCCAACGCGGTCCGCGACTACTGCACCGTGGAGATGTCGGTGGTCGAGGGCAAGGCCTCCCGCGAGATCCTGCGGATGGCCGCGGCGCAAAAGAGCGATTTGATCGTGATGGGCGTGCAGGGCCGCCGCGCCCTGGACATCGCGGTGTTCGGATCGAACGCGCAGCAGGTGATCAGGGGCGCGACCTGCCCGGTCCTGGTGACGCGCGCCACCGATCGCTGACCTGACGCCCGCGTACGGCTCGGCACGTTCTATGCATCGCCTGGCCGGCAGTGGAGGTGTCTATGCCGACTCGTCAACCGCGCGCGATTGCCTGGCTGGGGCTCGTACTGGCGGCCATGGCCTGGACCTCGCCGGTGCCGGCCGCGCAGGCGTCGGCCTCACCCGGCCAGGCCGTCCAGAGCCTGCCCCAGAACATCGCCGAGCAGAAGGACGTCCTGGAGCAGGCGTTCGCGGACGCCCTGACCGAGCTCAGCCGCGAGGAGAACGGCGCCTCGCTGGTGAAGGACGTACGCGGACTGTGCATCGGCAGCTGGTGCGCCAACAAGGCGAGCGTGTCGTCCGACCTGGACCTGACGATCGATCACCCCGACAAGAAAGTCGCCGCCCGTCTCAAGGAGATGGTGAACCGCCGCGTCGAGAAGGCAATGGCGGGCAAGAGCCACAAGATTCGGGTGACCTACTCCGGCGATCCCGCGTGCGTGGATTGCTTCTCCGGCACGGCAGGCGATTCATTCATCTTCGAGTATGCCCAGCGGAATTCGATCGGCGGCAAGAACACCTACAAACCCGTGGTCGAGAACGGCGTGGTCAGGTTCGAAAAGACGGAGGTCGCGGATTTCTGGCGCGGCGCCGGAAAGACGGTGCCGATCCAGGTGAATCGGGTGCAGACCTTCGTGGACGAATCGGCACGGATCTTCGAGATGTACAAGACCGGGGTGCCGCTCGACGATGCGTTGGCGGCGGCCAAGTACCTGAACAACATCGAGGGCATCGTCAAGCCCGGCTTCAGCCGCACCTATGGCACACCGCTGCCGGCGTCGCTGCAGCTCGACGAGGCCACGAAATACGAAATGCGCGAGCTGGTGAAGATCAAGGGCACCATCGGCTTGACCGCCGAGCAGAAGAACGCGGCGCTGAAGCGCATCTTCAGGCTCGGCGCCGCTGACGACGCGGCGCTCGAGGGCAAGCTGAAGTCCTTCATCGAGAAGACCGAGACATACTTCGCAACGACGAAAGAGAAAATGGGGCTCTTCGAGGACGTCCTGCGCGGCGGCGCCCTCGCCGGCGCCAAGGCGCCGGCCGAGGCGCTGTCGCTCGCCGAGACGCTGTTCAACGTCTCGAAGAAATACAGCGGATCGCCGTTCGCCGCCCTCGACATCGGGATCCTGGTTCACCACTATCAGAACCACGGCGCCGATCAGGCCTTCTACGAGCAACTGGCGTTAACCGGTGCGATGCACGGCGGGAGTCTGACTGCGGCCCTGCCGGCGGCGTCGGTGGGCGGAGTCCTGGCGTCTGCGCTGCCTCCGGCGGCACTGATTGCGATGCTCGGTGCAATCGAGAAAGAGATCGTCCGCGCTGCCGGAGAAGCGGCCGTCAACGCGTTCATTTTCGATCCCATCAACGACCAGATCGTCCTGGCGGGCTACGACCCGTCGAACGAGTTCTCGCTGTTCACCGCCGAGTTCAGCCCGTTCCGCGGGCTGTCACGCGAGACGCTCGCGTGCAGGTATCTCGGCAACCGGTTGAGCACGGGCGATCCGATGGCGCGCGAGCTCGAGCCGCTCCTGGTCGAAGACATCGACACTTATGTTTCCAACCTGCCACGCTCGTCACGGATGATGTTCGCCGACATTGGTCCGGCCGACATTCGCAACCGGTTCCTGCCGCACCTGATGGCCAATCTCGAGACAAGCCGCAGGCTGTGGCGGGCCATCGGGATGCGCGAGACGGCGCTGTACGCGGCGGCCACGCTGATGTTCCCGCCGTCGCCCGCCCTGCAGGTGTGGGCGAACGGCGAGCCCTTGCCTCAGCGGAGCAATCGCGCCTTCCACTACGACGCGCCCATCGGCAAGGACGTCTCGCTGACGATCTCCGTGACCCGCGAGTTCGCCAGGCAGATCTCCCGCAAGGTGCCGGCGCCTGGCGTCATGCAGAAGCAGTGGTGCGCGGTCCAGGGCGACTGGGCGGCGTACCTGAAATGGGAAAGGGCGGCGCTGGCCGAGCAGACAACATTCGAGTCGTCGCCGAGCCCGGTGCATGTCGGCACGGCCGTCACGAACGCGGCCGGATGGCGCGTGTCGACGACCCTGCCCGGAGCGACCAACCTGTCCACCGGATCGGGAAGCGGCGAAGCGAACGTCCTTGGCGGATCGAAGGCCAGCGACGGCGGCCAGTCTCAGTTCGCGACCGCCGAATACCGCGTCTCGGCGGCGCCGACGGAGCAGGCCAAGGCGCCGGCCACGATTGCGATCGGGTTCAGGCTGCGAGGGGGCGTCCTGATCGAGTCTCTCGACGAAAGCTACGCCCTCTCGTTGATCGTCACGCCGGTTCCCGTGGCCCTTCCGCCCACTCCACCGGTCGCGCCGACGCCAAAGGTGGCGCCTCCGCCTGCCAAGCCCGGCGGGGCGGCACCACCTGCTCCTCCAACAGCCTCATCGCCGCAGACAACTGGTTCCGGCAACCCGGCCCGGGACGCGTGCGTGAAGGCGGCGCGGCAGGAACTCGAGAGCGGGCGCCAGGAGTTCGAGCGCTGGAAGCGCGACCTGCGTGGCAAGACGCCGGCGCCGTTCGTCTGCACGACGGGCTCAACCTGGTGGCCGTGCCTGCCGGACGACTTCGCCAAGGTCTGGAAGGCCGTCGATGGTGCGGTCCCGCTGGACAAGTGGGGGCACAACACCGTCCCTGAGTGCTTGGCCGGCTGGGCTAAAGGCACGAATACTTCGTACAACGAGTGTGCGTGGCCCGTGTACCTGGGCAAGCTCGAGGTCCTGGCGAATCGCAAGATCGCCGAATGCGAGAAACGGTAACTGGTTTCCGTCCGCGCAAGCCCTGGTCGGTGTCCAATACGGAACAGCATGGCAACCCGCGGGTGCACTAAATGAAGGTGATGGCAAGAATGCGGTTGACGGGGTTGGGCGTCGTGGTGGCGGTCGTGTGCTTCGCGTCCACGGCGGCGGCCCAGGCGCCGGTGGCGCAGCCGGCCCCTCGGGTTCCTGACTTCAGGGTCGAGATCTGGGGCGATGCCGTCGCGGACTTCAGCGCCCGCATGACGACGTATGCCGCCCTTCGGGCCAGGCTGGCGCAAGGCTTGCCCGTCCTCGCCGTCACCGACAATCCGGTTGAGATCCTGAAGGCCGAAACCGCGCTGGCCGAACGAATTCGGCAGGCCCGGGCGGGGGCGCGGCGCGGCGCAATCTTTTCCCGGGACATTCGCGCCGCATTCAAGCGGGCCATGGCCAGCGAGCTCAACGAGGGAGTCTGCGAGTCGATCCGCGACGACAATCCCGGCGAGTTTTCCTACCGCATCAACGGCACCTACCCGAAGCAGGAGCCGCTCTCGACGATGCCGCCCAGCATCCTCGCGGCGTTGCCCAGACTGCCCGACGATGTCATGTATCGCTTCCTGGGCCGCCACCTGGTCCTGCACGACACCCGGGCCAACGTGATTCTCGACGAGATCCACGAAGCCATCAAGTGTAAGTAGCCCCGCGCGTCAGGGTTTCTTCGGGGTTGAGGTCGGCCGGCTCGTTGAGCTTGAGGCCCGCGTCCCAGCCGGCTGGCGCCAGCGACTGCGCGGCGGCCATTCCGGGCATGAGCAGACATACAACCATCAGGATGAGCATCGTTATTGACTGGCAGGCTGCAAGTTACGGTCTTATGATCTCTGTCAGATCTGTGTCATTTTGTGTGAAATTCTTCGCTTTCGCGGGGAATATCCCGAGATTTCCCAAGGCCGTCCGTACCGGTTGGAGCGTTTCCGGTCAATGGCATGAACTGTGCTCCATCAGCCTGCGAGGGACGTATGGCAACAGTGGCTTTGAATGCGGGGGGAACGATGGCGCTCTTCATCCGGCGGTTCATCGGCGCGCTTGTTTTGGATCCGGTGACATTTGAAGATGTGGAATCGGACCGCAAGGCCGGCGGCCAGGCCGCGTTGGTGGTGCTGCTCGTGTGCATCGCCAGCGGATTCGCCGCCATGGGCAGTACGTCGATGTCGCTGGCGACGTTCACGGCCGGCATGATCGCCATGCTGGGGGCGTGGGTGGTGTGGGCGATGCTGATCACGGCCATCGGCACGATCCTCCTGGCGGAGCCGCAAACCAGCAGCAAGCCGACCGAGTTGCTGCGAACCATGGGGTTTGCCGCCGCACCCGGCGTGTTCATCGCCTTCGGCGCGATGCGCGCCGCCGCGCCGTTTGCGTTCGTGGCCGGGTCGATCTGGATGATCGCGGCGACGGTGCTCGCCGTGCGGCAGGCGCTCGACTACAAGAGCCTGGGCCGCGCCGTGGTGGTGTGTGTGGTCGCGTGGTTCGCCGCGTTCGGGCTGGTGGCGCTCGGCGCGGTGATGTTCACGCGCACCGTCAGCTAGGCGTGGCTGTATTCATTCGACTGATTGGAGTAGCATCGAACCATGCGTGTCAAACACATGGCGGCCTTCTCGGTGTTGGCCGTGGCGTGCTTCGGGCTGATCGCCTCGGCCCAGCAGAAGCCGGCCACCGCGCCGCGAACTTCCAGCACCCCTTCGGTGGTGGTCTACAAGTCACCAACTTGAGGGTGCTGCAGCGCCTGGATGCAGCATCTCCAGGCGCAAGGCTTCCAGGTGGAAGCCAACAACGTGAACGACTCTCAACTGCGCGCCATCGGCATGCAGGCCGGCGTGACCGACGACCTCGCCTCGTGCCACACCGCGAAAGTGGGCGGCTATGTCATTGAAGGCCACGTCCCCGCCGCCGACATCCAGCGGCTCCTGAAAGAGAAGCCGGCCATTGCCGGTCTCGCCGCCCCGGGCATGCCCCAGGGATCGCCCGGCATGGAACAGGGCGGCATGAAGGAGCCGTACGACGTGATCGCATTCACGAAAGACGGCAAGAAGTACGTGTTCGCCAAGCACTAGGTCTAACAGGAGGTCAGGAGATAAAGAGTTTCTCCTGATCTCCTTGTCTCCTGTTAATGGATCCTCTCACCGAATCGCCCTGGAGCACGCCCGCCACTGTCGCGGGTTTCGCCACTGCGGCACCGAATCTCACCCTGATCGATTACGCCGCTCACCAGTTGAGCCAGGCGCGTTCGCCGCGTCTGCTCGACATCGGCTGCGGCGCCGGCCGTAATGCCGTGCCGCTCGCCCGCATGGGGTGGCACGTCGCCGGCACCGACCTGTCGCGGCCCATGCTGCAGGCGGCCGCCGCGCGCGAGGGCGGCCACCGCCTTCGCCTGGTGAACGCGCCCATGCGCGCGCTGCCCATCCGCGGCGCGTCCATGGACTTCATCGTCGCGCATGGCATCTGGAACCTCGCCCGCTCCGGCGGCGAGTTCCGGCAGGCGGTGAACGAGGCCGCGCGTGTGGCGAAGCCGGGCACGGCGCTGTTCGTCTTCACGTTCTCGCGGCACACGCTGCCGCCCGAGGTCACGCCGGTGAATGGCGAGACGTTCGTGTTCACGGAGTTTTCTGGTGCGCCGCAATGCTTTCTGACCGAGACACAACTGCTCGATGAACTCCGGTCGGCCGGGTTCGCGCCCGATCCGGCACTCCCGTTGCGCGAACTCAACCGCCCGGCGCCAGGCTTGCGAACGGGCGGCCCGGTCATTTACGAAGGCGCTTTTCGCCTTTCTTGAGGAACCACAATGACGACGACAACAGGCACCATTCCGGCTTCTGAGGCGTTGCCGCTCGATAGCCTAATCGCGTTCACCGATGGCGGCATTGCCAGCCGCGTGCTGGCGAAGAACGGCGGCGGCAACCTGACGCTGTTTGCGTTCGATCGGGGACAGGGGCTGAGCGAGCACACGACGCCGTTCGATGCGCTCGTGGTGGTGCTCGACGGCGAGCTCTCACTCACCATTGGCGGCACGGCCGTCACCGCGACGCCAGGCACCATCGTCCGCATGCCGGCGAACGTGCCGCACGCGGTTGACGCGACGGTCGCATCGCGGATGCTGCTGATCATGCTGCGTGAGCCACAACCCACGGCCTAGTCCGGGCCGGTGCGCCTACCCGGCATTTGAAAGGCGGTTGTAGCGATGGAGAACTGGTTAGGGATGGCGGCGTTTCTCGTGGTGTGGGTGGCCCTTCAAGTGTGGGTGCTGCCGAGACTCGGCGTGCCCACTTGAGCGGTGCCAGCACCGCGCCGGCCGGCGCGGGATGATGACAGAACCGACGAGGCGTAGCTTGCGGACCGAGTGAGCACACCTTGCCTTCGAACTGTTCCGGTGTACGATCGCCACGGCCATGCCGGCGATCATCCCGCCGCGCCCGGCAGTTGCAGTACGCGTGCGGTTTTAGGATCCGGAGCGCAACCCTCGCTCGCCCGGCCGAGCGTCAACCGGCCATACCCCGCACGGTCGTGCGTCGGCCGGCGACGCCTGTGACGTGAACACTCCGTGTTCGTAGGCGGCGTCGGCGTCGTTGGTCGATTGCGCCAGGTCGAACCACAGATCCCACGCCGCCGCCAACTCGTCCGACGTCATGTCGCGCAGGTTCAGGTCGTCTTCACTCAGCATCTGCATCGTGGTCTCCGATCACCTGAACGGGCAAGCAGCGTTCGGCGGCGGCGCACATTCGCGCGTGGGCGTCGCGAAGCGACAGCTCGCCGACGCGCAGCGCGCGGCATTCCGCGAGATAGCGTTCGGCGGCGGCGGCGTATTTCTCGACGCGGCGCCGGTCGCGCTGCTGCAGATCGTCGGCCTCCACCGCGAGCGCCAGCACGACGGCGCGACGATCGCCGGAGGTGGCCGCACGGACGGCAGCGCGCTCGACATTCAATGAGTAGGCAGGCGCCAATGCGAGAATGCGGTCGGGGTCGGTGGTCAGGGCAATCTCGCGCTCCGGTGGCAGCAGCGTTGCCAACGGACCAATGACCACGTAGTCTTTCGCCCGCTGCGTGCGCTTCATGTGAATGAGGGACTCGACATCCACGGTCCGCATGGGCGTCGGCTCCGGCCGTTCGAAGCAGGCGCGAATCGAAGCCGCGGAGACCCGAGGGGGCCGGCTGACGAAGTCGCAGCGAACCCGGCGCCCTTTCTCGTCGAAGAACTCGAAGTGGCTGGACCATCCGCCGCTCAGCCACGGCACGGCCAGTGGCGCCGAAGGGCGGTAGCGGGCGCCGCGAGACTCGAGCACCGCCAGCACGCGCGCGCAAGCACCTTCCGTCTCGCGGACGACCCAGTCGCCGTCCTTGCTCATGATGGCCACCCGGTAGAACACGACCGCCTGACCCGACGCCAGGGCCACTGTCGGGCCGCTGGCGTTGAACGCCTCGGTGAGTTGGAAGTAAACGTTGGTCACGCCGGTTCGAGTATATGCAATGGTCCTCTCCCCTGGCGCCCGAAGTCGAACCACCAT